>JAGCAN010000087.1 GCA_017652685.1 Oscillospiraceae bacterium | reverse complement strand
TGGCAGAAGATTCTCATCGGAGCTGATATTGCAGCAGGGATTCTTCTCCTTAGCGGTGCATATCTGATCTGGAAAAAGTATAAGAAGAGCAAATAAAATCCAGTCCCCTTCCTCGGGCTGCCCTTTCGGTTCAGGGGCAGCCCATTTTTACAAGTATGTTTTACAGGACAGATTTGAACAGAATATGCAAAAAAACCAACCGTACAGGGAAAAGCCATTTACAAGCGACAGGAAAACTGATACACTCATTTCAGATTTTCAGCACGATTATTTCAGGAGGTAATGCTGTGAAACACGAAGAACTGATCAAACAGATGACACTGGAGGAGAAGTGCCACCTGCTGTCAGGGCGGGATTTCTGGCAGACACAGAGTGTCAGGAGGCTAGGAATTGAAAACATGACTCTTTCTGACGGCCCTCACGGGATTCGTAAACAGGAAGGCGCGGGAGATCAGCTTGGCATCAATGGTTCCCTGCCGGCTACCTGCTATCCAACAGCCGCCACGATGGCCAATTCCTGGGATCCGGCATTGGGAGAAGAACTCGGGCGCTATCTCGGAGAGGAAGCTGCGAGCCAGGATGTATGCGTACTTCTGGGGCCAGGCCTCAATATCAAACGTAATCCGTTCTGCGGGCGGAATTTTGAGTATTTTTCCGAGGATCCGTATCTTGCGGGAAAAATGGCTGCCGGTTATATTCGCGGCATTCAGGCGAACGGAGTTTCTGCGTGCCCGAAGCATTTTGCAGCCAACAATATGGAACTGCGCAGGATGGCATCCGACTCGGTGATGGATGAGCGCACGCTTCGTGAAATCTATCTGACCAACTTTGAAATAGCCGTAAAAGAAGGCCATCCGAAATCTATCATGTCCTCCTACAATATGGTCAACGAGGTTTACGCCAATGAAAACGCCCATCTTCTGCAGGAGATCCTGCGGGACGACTGGGGATTTGACGGTTTTGTAGTGTCTGACTGGGGCGCAAACAACGACTTTGTCGAAGGAGTAAGAGCAGGCAGCCATCTTGAAATGCCTTCTTCCGGGGGAGATGGACCGAACCAGCTCATGAAAGCTGTGCAGGAAGGACGCATTACCGAAAGAGAAGTGGATATCCGGGTGGATGAACTGCTGGATGTCATGCTTGCCACACGGAAGGCGGTTGATCCGCTGAAAGGGAAGCCTTTTGATGTAGAGGCACACCATGCCTTTGCACAGAGGTGCAGTGAGCAGAGCATCGTTCTGCTGAAAAATGAGGACAACATTCTGCCGTTGAAAAAGGGCAGCAAAGTCGCCGTGATCGGAGAATTTGCTCAGAAGGCACGCTATCAGGGGGCAGGCAGCTCGGTTGTCAATTGTACGAAACTTGACCACACCATGGATGTAATCGGAGAATTCGATCTGGATGTAATCGGATTTGAATCGGGTTATCCCCGGCATGGAGAGCCGAATGCTGAGATGCAGGCAAAAGCAGCGGAACTGGCCAAGAAGGCGGATTTTGTGCTTCTGTATGTAGGCCTGGATGAAATCTCCGAAAGTGAAGGGCTCGACCGTTCCACATTGGCGCTTCCCAAATGTCAGACGGAAGTAATCAAAGCGGTTACTGCTGAAAATAAAAATGTGATCCTCGTGATGTCTGCCGGGTCTTCTGTGGAAATGCCGTGGATTGACAGCGTGAGAGGGCTGGTTCATGGATATCTCTGCGGGCAGGCAGGAGCGAAAGCTGTTCTCAAAGTGATTATGGGAGAGGTCAACCCCTCGGGTAAGCTTTCTGAGAGCTATCCGCTGAAATATGAAGACTGTTCTACAGCTCCCTACTTCCCGGCAAAAGAACGCAGTGTGGAATACCGCGAAGGTCTTTACGTCGGTTACCGGTATTACTGTACAGCGAAAGTGCCGGTGCTTTTCCCCTTTGGCTATGGCTTAAGTTATACGACCTTTACCTACAGTGATCTGAAAGTTACAGAGAAAGAAGCAACCTTTACGCTGAAAAATACCGGAGGAACAGACGGAGCAGAGATTGCCCAGCTGTATGTACATGCAAAGAAGCCGACTATCTACCGCCCGAACAGGGAGTTGAAGGGCTTTGCCAAGGTGTTCCTGAAAGCCGGTGAAAGCAAAGAGGTTACCATTGCACTGGATGACAAAGCTTTCCGTTACTGGAATGACAGGACGGGACGTTTTGAGATTGACGGCGGGGACTATGAAATACTGATTGGGGCTTCGGCAGCGGATATCCGTCTCTCCGGAACTGTATCCGTGAAAGGAACCGATGCTCCTGCCTGTGAAGATCTTACAAAACTGCAGAGCTATGTAGCTGGAGATATAAAAGCTGTTTCTGATGAGGAGTTCCGGGAACTTCTCGGCCATGACATTCCGGATGGAAGCTGGTCCGGTACCATCCAGGCAAATGATGCAATTGCCCAGCTCTACTACGCGAAGAGCCTGAAAGCCCGCATGGTCTGGAAGGTGATGACCAACATGCTCAACAAGAGCCTTGAAAAAGGCGATCCGAATCTGAACATCACCTTCGTGTACAACATGCCGATTCGTGCCATTGGAAAGATGACGGGCGGAATGGTGAGCCAGGAGATGTGCGACGGAATTCTGGACATTGTCAATGGACATGCCGGCGGATTCTTCAAGGGTATCGGGAAGATAGCCGGAGGATTTGCCAAACAGAAAGGCGTTTCTAAACGGCAAAAAGAACTGGAATAAAAATGTCAGGCTGATTTATGAAAAAAGTGCATCTGCAGGGAGAAGCTTCCCGATGCAGATGCACTTTTTTGTATGGAAAAGAGTTTTGTCATTTTGTCAGTGCACAATCCAAAAAATAGAATTATGCATAGGAAAGATTAGTCAGTGGTTTTTACTCGTTTTGCCAGCAGATACTGAGCGACAACAACAACGCCCATTACGACAAAACCGATAACGTCCGTTGTGGTAGTGGGATCCATCATCAGAAGGCCGGCAGCAGCAAGCGCAATACGAAACAGCGGGTTGATTGGCCGGAACAGATAACCGTTGAGCCCGGCTGCCACGCCGAAAATTCCAATCACCGACGTTGCAACCACGAGAATCACCTGAAGGGTCGTCGTGTCGATAAGGAGCATGGCAGGATTCATAGCAAAGATATATGGCACAATAAAGGCAGCAATAGCAAGCTTGGAGGCATTGAAAGCGGTCTTCATCGGAGGCGCTTTTGCAATGGCAGAACCGGCATAAGCAGCCAGTGCGACAGGTGGCGTGATGTCTGCCACAATGCCGAAATAGAAAACAAAGAAGTGTGCGGCGACCTGGGGAACACCGATGGTAATCAGGATAGGAGCGCATGTGGAAGCCATGATGCAATAGTTTGCTGTCGTCGGCACGCCCATACCGAGGACAATGCAGCATAGCATCGTCAGTACGAGGGCGATCATGATACGACCGCCGGAAATCGTAACAACCGCGGTGATGAGCTTTGAAGCAAGGCCGGTCGAAGTAACGGAACCTGCCACAAGCCCGGCCATGGCGCAGGCAACGGAAACCGTAATCGCACTCTTGGCTCCAGCTTCCAGAGCATCAAAGAAACGCGAAAACGTCAGATTGTCGCTCTTATCCTGGCTCTTTGTGGTAACAGAAACAAGGTTGTTAAAAAGGCCGACCAGAATGGTGATGCCGATGGCAACTGCAGCAGAAAACTGCATCGTGCGTTTGTTGGTGGCAACCAGATAGACCAGAACGACCAGAGGCAGCAGAAGATAAACTTTCGGGAGCAGAGAACGCAGCTTAGGCAGTTCTTCTTTCGGGATACCCCTCAGCCCAAGTTTTCTTGCTTCGAGATGAACGGCAATGTAGATCCCCGCAAAATAGAGCACCGCGGGGAGAATGGCTTTCAAAGCCACTTGTCCGTAAGGAATGCCCATGTATTCCGCCATCAGGAAGGCTGCTGCGCCCATAATCGGAGGCATAATCTGGCCACCAGTAGATGCTGCGGCCTCCACGGCTCCGGCAAATTCCGGTTTATAGCCGGTTTTCTTCATCATCGGGATCGTAACAGATCCGGTGGTAACCGTATTGCCGACCGATGATCCGGAGACCATACCGCACAGGGCAGAGGAAATAACAGCTACTTTTGCCGGCCCTCCGGAAGAGGCTCCAGCGATGGAGTTAGCCAGATTAATAAAGAAAGCTGAGATTCCCGTCCGTTCCAGGAAGGCACCGAAAATGATAAACACTACAATATATTTGGCGCAAACGTTGATCGGAGTGCTCATAATTCCGGTGGTGGTAAAGAACAGATCGTAAATTACTTTTCCAAAACGCACATTGGCGAAAGCATAAACCAGCAGAGCACCGACGACGCAGAGAATGGGAATGCCGACGCATCGACGGCAGAGCTCCACATAGGCAAGTATGGCTACAACAGCCATGATAACCATCTTCGGGTCACGCGTTACACGTGCTGCGAGTTTGATGATGGAGTGCGCATTGATGGCACAGTAGAAAAACGGAAATGCCCCAATGACAAGCAGAACAATGTCGTACCAGGGGATATAATTGGGCCGTACATGTTTTTTGCTGATGGGATAGTTGAGATAGCCGAGAATCAGAATCAGGCCAAGGAAGAGATTCAGCTTTTCCTCAGGCATCATGGTGCTGAACAGGGTAGCCCAGATACAGTATACAGAGAAGGCTGCACAGAGATACCGATTGATCTTTGCAGGAATTCCCTCCCAGATGCGTACATTGGATTCACGGTCATATTTTTTCATCAGTTCCTCTGCATTGACTGCTTCGGAATTGGATGCATTTTTGGACTTTGCCACGATGACAGACTCCTTTTTCGCAGATTTTTACAGAGCTAAAAAAACCATGTTGCCCGCATCCGAAATGGATGCGGGCCTGTCATGGCATGCAGATAGATGGATGGAGGAGAGATTACTTGCCTTCTACCGTAATGCCCTTATCGGCAAAGTACTGAACAGCGCCGCTGTGATAAGGAACACCGGCAAAGGAGGAAGCAAACTCGAGGCTCAGCTCATTGGCCTTGTCATGGACCTGTGCAATGGCATCCAGATTCTCAAAGACACCAAAGAGGAAGTTGTACACGTCTGCGTCTGCCACATCATCGGCTGCAATGACAACCGCGCTGACAGCGACCGTGGTGGCATCTTCCGCCATGTTGTAAGTTGCTGCAGGGATAACTGCCTTTGCATAGAACGGAGACTCGGCAATCAGAGCATCAATGTGCTCGTCATCCAGGCTGACAAGATAGACATTCTTGGTGGTTGCAAGAGATGTAACGGCAGTCGTCGGAGCACCGGCTACGATAAAGGCAGCATCAATCTGGCCGTCCTGCAGAGCTTCCGCGCTGTCACCGAAGGACTGGTAGGTGGGATTAATGTCTGCTTCCGTGAGTCCATAAGCACCGAGAACGTCAATGGCGTTGAAATAAACACCGGAACCTGCAGCACCGATGGAAACGGATTTGCCTGCCAGGTCAGCTACAGATTTGATATCCGGGTTCATGGTGACAATCTGAACCTGCTCCATGTACAGAGGTGCGACGATGGAGAAATTGGTGATGGCACCAAGATCCTCGAAGGAACGTACACCTGCATACGCATAGGACAGAACGTCAGACTGGGAGAAGCCGAGCTGTGCATCGCCCATATCCAAAGCATCGATATTCGCTGCAGAACCGCCGGAAGTAATAGCTGTGACATTGGTGCTGGTTACTTCGCTGACTTTCTGAGCGAGAACGCCGCCGAAGCCAAAATAAGTACCTGCTTCACCACCGGTGGTAAAGGTGAGCTTGGAACCGCCGTCTTTCGGAGCAGCATCGGCAAATGCGCCTGCAGCCAGTGCCACCACGAGGCACAGAGCCAGAACAACAGAAAGAATCTTTTTCATGTTAGAATACCTCACTGTAAATGTATTTTGGGATACATGCACTATACTCTAAACAGATTCAAATGTAAAATACGGAAAACAATATAAATTATCACGTTTTTTGATATTTTAGCCGTTTATCGGCAAAAAATCAAAAATTAAAAGATCTGACGAGCGGAGTTTTGTGAAAAATCAACATAACGGTTGCATTTTAATTGTTTTTAGTGGATAATATCGAAAGAAAAAGGAGTGATTGGACTTGAAAAAGGAACAGAAACGGGATATCCGTCTGATTGCATTTGATCTGGACAACACTTTTCTTGACAGTCGAAAAAGAATTCCCGAGGAGAATTTGCGGGCATTGGAAACCGCGGCTGCAAAAGGGATCGTTCCTGTGCCGGCTACGGGGAGGCTTTACAACGGGCTGCCGGCGGAACTACGCGAATTGCCGTATTTCCGTTATTATATTTTGATTAACGGGGCGAAAGTTTATGATGCCGCAGAAGATAAAGTGCTGTATGCAGCGGATCTGACCAATGAAAGAGCCCTTTCCTTATTTGCACACGCCAGAGAGACAGGATGTTTTTATGACTGTTATCTTCGGGATAAGGGTCTGATGGACAAGGCGTCGTATGACAGAATTGATGAATTTGTTAGCGACAGGGTTTATGCCGACTATATGCGCAGTATCCGAAAGCCGGTTGAAGATCTGGCTGAGTTAATCAGGCGCGATGGTGGAGCGGTCCAGAAAGTCCAGTATTTCTTTAAGGATCTGGAAGAGCGTGCCAGACAGCTTGTACTCCTGCCGAAGCTTTTTCCGGATATCATGGCTACTACCTCCATGCCGATGAATATTGAAATTAATGCCGCTGATGCCAGCAAAGGGCCGGCGCTTGACCGGCTGTGCAGGGCTCTCGGATTTACGGCAGAAAATGCTGTGGCCTTCGGAGACAGCACCAATGACCTTGATATGATAGAGACTGCCGGGATCGGTGTAGCCATGTGCAACAGTGACGCAAGCCTCTTCCGCGTTGCAGATAGAATAACCGCCTGCGACAACAATGACGCAGGCGTTGGAAAAACCATAATGGAGCTGATAGAATAGACTGCCGGGACTATCGGGTTGTTGTGTGAGCCAGCATCTTTGAGAAGAGAGAAGCGGCTTCTGTCTGCATGGCAGCGATGCCCTCATGGCGGAGAAGATAGATTTTCCTCTTTTCCGGAGGGTCGGAGAGAGAGTAAATCCGGATGCCGTAGAGTTCAGCCATGCGTTCGGCGGAGACGGAAGAAAGAAGCGCCCAGGCGCCTTCTTCCTTCAGAAGGTTTGCCATCATGTGAGGAGAGTTGATTTCGATCCTGCAGCTGCTGTGGCCGGAAAACCATTTCTCGCGCCAGAGTGTGAGACTGGAGAAGTTACCGCCGGACAGCTGTACTTCTTTGCCGGGATCAAGAATCCTGGGGGAAATCATGCTTCCCTGATCGGAAAGATCGGTGTAGCTGACCACACAGAATGACTGGTCATAAATGTGGCGATGGATGATATTCGGCAGGGAAGACTCATACGATGCAAAACCGAAATCGATCAGGTTGTTTTGCATCATGTCATAAATGCCGGACGAGTCATTGATCTGAAGCGAAAGCTTCAGCGCGGGAACCTGCTGCATCATCGTGACGATAATCGGTTCCAGAAAATCATAATAGACACTTTCTGGGGCGGCAAGGCGGAGAAGATACTGTGAACGTTCCCGCAGAAGATCTGCTTCTTCGAAAAGATTCCTCCATCGCACCGCAATACTGACAAATTCACGACCCTGCCGGGTCAGTTCCATTTCCCGCATGCCTTTTGAACGGGTGAAAAGTTCATAACCGAGCTCTTCTTCCATTTTTTTCAGCCTTGTGCTGATGACGGACTGGGAGAGAAACAGATGCTCCGCTGCTTTTGTGATATTCCTCGACTGTACCAGCTCGAGGAATATTTCTATGTCTTTATTCTGCATTTTATTGTCTCAGGAATGGAAAAGCTTTTCCGTCTGGTAATGCGGCTCGAACGTGATGTTGACACCGAGGCGCTTGAAGAGATCCTGATCCTGATGCGACAGGATAACAGAAGAGTGGGCTTCGCAACCGCGAAGTTCACCCAGCGCATCGATCGCCTCACTGACAAGCGGGTTCGTCACAGCACAAACGGACAGGGCAATCAGTATCTCATCGGTATGGAGAAGGGGATTGCGATTCCCGAGGTGCTCCACTTTCAGATGCTGGATCGGCTCGATAATGTTTTTAGGGATCAGCTTGGTCTTCTTCCGGATACCGGAAATTGCTTTCATGGCGTTGATCAGGCAGGCAGAAGCGGCACCGAGGAGTTCCGTGGTTTTGCCTGTGATGACGCGGCCGTCGTTAAGCTCAATGGCAACGGCAGGGCCGCCTGTTTCCGCTGCACGGGAAAGTGCGGCGTCAACGACCTTTCTTTCCGAAACGGAGATTCCTGCGGAATTCATAATCAAATCTATTTTCCGAAGCTCCGCCGGATCGGAAAGGCCTTGAAGTACACTGCAGGCGGAGGCATAATAACGGCGGATAATCTCCTGGCGGGATGCAGTACAGCATACGTCTTCATCCAGAATGCAGAAGCCGATCTGGTTGACGCCCATGTCCGTTGGGCTTTTGTACGGGCTTTCTCCGTAGATTTCCCGGAACATGGCTTCCAGGACAGGGAAGATCTCTACGTCGCGGTTGTAATTAACGGTGGTCTTCCCGTAGGCTTCCAGATGGAAGGGGTCAATCATGTTTACATCATTAAGATCAGCGGTAGCTGCTTCATAGGCGAGGTTGACAGGATGTTTGAGCGGGAGATTCCAGACAGGGAAGGTCTCAAATTTGGCATAACCTGCGTTGATCCCGCGTTTGTGTTCATGGTAAAGCTGAGACAGGCAGGTCGCCATTTTTCCGCTGCCTGGGCCTGGCGCGGTGACGACAACCAGCGGACGTGTGGTTTCAATATAATCATTGCGGCCGAATCCGTCTTCCGAAATAATCAGGGGAACATTGGAAGGATATTCCGGAATAATGTAATGCCTATAGGCTTTAATTCCAAGGGCTTTGAGCCGGGAGAGGAACTTGTCGGCCGCTTTTTGTCCGCGGTAGTGTGTGATTACAACGCTGCCCACGTAGAGGCCAATCCCGCGGAAGGAGTCGATCAGGCGAAGCGTATCCTCATCATAGGTAATGCCGAGGTCGCCGCGGCGCTTGGAGCGTTCGATGTCGTCAGCAGAAATGGCGAGAACGATTTCCAGATCGTCTTTCATCTCCAGAAGCATTTTCACCTTGCTGTCCGGCTGAAATCCCGGGAATACACGAGAGGCGTGATAATCGTCAAAGAGTTTCCCGCCAAACTCCAGATACAGCTTTCCGCCAAAACGGGAAATCCTGTCCTTGATGCTCTGCGACTGCAAGGTGTTGTATTTTTCGCTGTCGAATCCAAGTTTCTGCATGATCGAAGACCTCCGTGCCGAAAGTTCAATTCTCTGACAGTTTATCATAGGTCAGTGCAAACCTCAAGCGGGGAATTATCAATAAAGTTTACAAAGTGGACGTTTTCTTGTTTTGAGGATTGTGCTATAATATATACTGTATATCTATCTCTGCAAAAAGGAAGAATAAAAGAATGGGATTCTTGGATAAAATCTTTGGAAGTTATACGGATCGGGAACTGAAAAAAATTGTTCCGATTGCCAAGTCCGTTATGGCACTGGAAGAAAAATATGCCGGGTTGACAGATGAGCAACTCCGCGGGAAGACAGCAGAGTTTAAGGAACGCCTGGCTGAGGGAGAGACATTGGATGATCTTCTCCCCGAGGCGTTTGCCACAGCCCGTGAAGCGGCATGGCGCGTCCTTGGCATGAAACCTTTTTATGTGCAGATAATCGGTGGCGTGGTTCTTCATCAGGGGCGGATTGCCGAAATGAAAACCGGTGAAGGAAAAACGCTTGTTGCTGTTCTGCCGGCTTACCTCAATGCTCTTGCCGGTGAGGGCGTGCATATTGTCACAGTGAATGATTACCTGGCCAGACGTGACAGCGAGTGGATGGGGAAGGTACATCGCTTCCTCGGCCTGTCTGTCGGCCTGATTGTGCACGACCTTGACTCTGAACAGCGAAAAGAAGCCTATGCCTGTGACATTACCTACGGCACAAACAACGAAATGGGGTTTGATTACCTGCGTGACAACATGGCACTTTATAAGGAAAGCATGGTGCAGCGCGGGCACAGCTTTGCCATTGTCGACGAAGTCGACTCTATCCTGATTGATGAGGCAAGAACTCCTCTGATTATTTCCGGTCAGGGAGATGAGAGCACCGATCTTTACCGTCAGGCGGACGTGTTCGTCAACGGACTGAAGAAGGTTGTTTACGCCTCAGTGGATGAAAAGGAAGAAGAGCAGGAAGATCTGGATGCCGATTATGTTGTGGATGAGAAAGCAAAGACGGCTACCCTGACAGCGCGAGGTATTGCCAAAGCGGAAAAGGCTTTTGCGCTGGAAAACCTTGCCGATATCGAAAATGCAACGCTCAGCCACCATATCAATCAGGCGCTGAAGGCGCACGGCATCATGAAGCGCGACATCGACTATATTGTGAAAGACGGCGAGATTATCATCGTGGATGAATTCACCGGGCGTCTGATGCTGGGCCGCCGTTATTCAGAGGGGCTCCATCAGGCGATTGAAGCCAAGGAGCACGTCGATGTCCAGAAGGAAAACAAGACGCTTGCCACCATTACTTTCCAGAATTATTTCCGTCTCTACAGCAAGCTCTCTGGTATGACGGGTACGGCTGCCACGGAAGCTGAAGAATTTCAGGCAATCTACGGCCTGGATATTATCGAGATCCCCACAAACAAGCCGGTTATCCGTCTGGATCATCCTGACGTTGTCTACAAAAATGACATCGGGAAAAACCACGCGATTATTGAACAGATTGTCGCATGCCACGAAAAAGGCCAGCCGGTGCTGGTGGGTACGGTTTCTATTGAAAAAAGTGAATATATTTCTTCTCTGCTGAAAAAGCGGGGCGTTTCGCATACCGTGCTCAATGCGAAGTACCACGAAAAGGAAGCGGAGATTGTAGCGCAGGCGGGCAGGCTCGGTGCAGTGACAATTGCAACGAATATGGCCGGTCGTGGAACGGACATTGTTCTCGGCGGCAATCCGGAGTTTATGGCGAAAACGGACCTGCGCAAAGCAGGCTTTGCCGATGAGGTGATTGCCGAAGCTACTGGCTTTGCCGAAACAGACGAAGAAGACATCATCAACGCAAGACAGATGTTTGCCGAACGGCTGAAGGCCCATAAACAGGAGACTGATGCGGAAGCTGAGAAGGTTCGGCAGGCAGGAGGCCTGT
>JAGCAN010000007.1 GCA_017652685.1 Oscillospiraceae bacterium | reverse complement strand
CTGCGTGAGAAGCTGGCAGAGATGGCTTCCCGTGACGAAAGCTTCCATCCGGACGCTTCCGAGATTGACAGGGCGGAGCGGTATTTCAGCAGAAAGGTTTATGGAGATTAAAACAGAAATGGGAATGATCACAGCAAAAACGCCCTGGCAGGGTGCCATGGGCGATATTCCGATGCACCTGGACTATTTTGAAGGTTCCATGTTTGACAAAGTTAAGGATATTGCAGACCGGTATCCTTCTTTTGTCGCATTTGACTTTATGGGCAGATCCACGACCTATCGGAAGATGGTTGCGGAGATCGAGCGTTGTGCCAAAGCACTGAAAACCATCGGCGTGCGGGAGGGTGACCGCGTGACAATCGCTCTGCCGAACTGCCCGCAGGCCATCTATATGTTTTATGCCGTCAATCTGGTCGGGGCGGTGTGCAACATGATCCATCCGCTCTCGGCGGAAAAGGAGATTGAGTTTTACCTCAATGTTTCCCGCAGCGTAACGGCGATTACGCTGGATCAGTTTTACAACAAGTTTGAAAATATCCGGCAGAATACCGGGATAACCAATATCATCATTGCCTCCGTAAAGGATGAACTGAGCAGACCAGTGCGGGCCGGCTACATGCTGACAGAGGGCCGGAAAATCCAGAAGATCCCGAAGGATGCTCCCGTCATCCGCTGGCGTGATTTTATGGCGATGAGCCGGCACTGCTTTTACAATTACAAAGTGGAACGCAAAAGCGAGGACGCTGCCGTCATTCTCTATTCCGGCGGAACAACCGGAACCACGAAAGGCATTGTCCTCACAAACAAAAACTTTAACGCGCTCGGCCAGCAGGTCGTCGCGACGAACCCGATGTTCCGCCCGGGAGATAAAATGCTTGCTGCCATGCCTGTTTTCCATGGCTTTGGGCTTGGAGTCTGCATCCACACCATGCTGTCACAGGGCGGGAGATGCATTCTTGTCCCGCGCTTTACGGCAAAGAGCTATGCGAAGCTCATTGTGAAATACCGCTGCAACTTTATTGCCGGTGTGCCGACGCTTTATGAAGCGCTTCTTCGCCTGCCGACGATGGACGGTGCCGATCTGAGCTGCCTGAAAGGGGTCTTTTCCGGGGGCGATTCCCTCTCTGTCGAGCTGAAAAAGAAGCTGGATAAATTCCTCTATGACCATAAGGCAACGATACAGGTGCGGGAAGGCTATGGCACCACGGAGACGGTGACGGCCTGCTGCCTCACCCCGCCGACGATGTTCAAGGAAGGCAGCATCGGCATTCCCTTTCCGGACACGTATATCAAGATCGTGCAGCCGGGCACGGACCGTGAGCTTCCCTACGGGGAAGAAGGGGAGATCCTTCTTGCCGGCCCGACGGTCATGCAGGAGTATATGGATAATCCCGAGGAGACCGCGCAGACGCTCCGCACCCATGACGACGGCCTGACCTGGGTATACACCGGGGATCTCGGCACCATGGACGAGGAGGGATTTGTCTACTTCAAAGGGCGGGCCAAGCGCATGATCGTGACGTCCGGCTATAACGTCTATCCCGGCCAGCTGGAAAACATTCTCGATGCACACGAGGATGTGCAGATGAGTTGCGTGATCGGCGTGCCGGATGCCTATAAGATGCAGAAAGTAAAGGCATTCGTCAAGCTCTCTCCGGATGCTCCTGCTACCGAGGAGACCCGGCAGAAGCTGCTGAGCTACTGCAGCAAACATATCGCAAAGTATGCCATGCCGTATGACATCGAGTTCCGCTCCGAGCTCCCGAAGACGCTGGTGGGCAAGGTCGCCTACCGTGTGCTGGAGGAGGAGGAACTGGCAAAGATCAAAGCTGCAGAGAACGAAGAGAACGCATAAACCATAAACGCCAATTTCTGTCCAACAGCTCGCGACAGCGCACTGAAATTGGGGGTTAACGCTGTCTTCGCGAGCAATGCACTGCACCAATAACGAAGTGACCGAATAAATAGAAAAAATCAGGAGGAACGCACATGGCAAGAGAGTACAAGGACACAGGCAAAAAGGCCGAAAAGCAGGGCGAAGGCCTTGGCGGCGGTCCGGTAGGGAGCTCGGGAGGATATTCCGGGCGGCCCGGCGGCAGCCCGCAGAGCGGCAGGCCGAGACCCTCCGGCACACCCCGCCCGGGTGGCCCGCAGAACGGCGGGCCGAACAGACCGGACAATGATGCGGGCAGAGCCGGTGCAAATCCGTCCCGCTCCGGCGGAAACGGTCTTCTTCTGGCAGGGCTTGCCTACCTGCTGCTGGGGAAGAAGAGCAACGGCCAGAGAAGCAGCGGCCTCGGCAGCATCATCCGTATCGTGGTGATTCTTTTCATTGCGGTTACCCTGTTCAGGTCCTGCACCGGCGGCCTGATGGATACCGGAGAGTACTATGGCGGCACGAACAACACCGTCATTGCGACAGCTGCGCCCACGCCTCGTCCAACGCCGGCTCCCACCCCGCGCCCGACGCCGGCACCCACTCCGGCACCGACGCCTGTTCTGACGAGCTCTTCCAGCTACACGGGCAGCTTCGCAAATAACAGCTATTTTGCCGGCAGCGGCGGCAGCTTTGGCAGCGGCTCCGGCAGCACAGGGCTTGACCTCAGCGCGCTCTTCGGCGGCTATCCGACGGTGAACAGCGGTTCCTACACCACTTCCGCGTGGGATGGCGGCAGCAACACCGGCACGGAGAACAACACCGTGACGGACGGAGCAAGGCCCAAATTTACCACAATCAGGGGCAACGGCACTGACACGGTTACCATTATGGTGTTCATGTGCGGCACCGACCTGGAATCCAACTACTCCATGGCAACGAAGGATCTTCAGGAAATGGCAAACGCCACGATCGGAGACAACGTCAACATCATTGTCTATACCGGCGGCTGTACGCAGTGGAAGAACAATCTTGTCAGCAGCAGAACCAACCAGATTTACAAGATCGAAAACGGCGGCCAGTTCCGCCTGCTCAACGACAACGTCGGCAACAAGCCGATGGTCACGCCTTCCACCCTCTCTGAGTTTATCCGGTTCTGTGCACAGAACTATCCGGCAAACCGCAACATGCTGATCCTGTGGGATCACGGCGGCGGTTCCATTTCCGGTTACGGCTATGACCAGAAGTTCAAGAGCTCCGGATCCATGACGCTTGACGGTATCGATCAGGCTCTCGCCGAGGGCGGCATCACCTTTGATGTGATCGGGTTTGACGCCTGCCTGATGGCAACGGTTGAAACGGCCCAGATGGCTTCCAAGTATGGTGACTATCTGCTCGCTTCCGAAGAATCGGAGCCGGGCATCGGCTGGTATTATACCGACTGGGTTACGCTTCTCAGCAGGAATACCTCCACGCCGACGGTCACGCTCGGCAAGCGGATCGTGGATGACTTTGTTGACCACTGTGCACGCCAGTGCCCGGGGCAGGACACCACGCTCTCGCTGACGGATCTTGCGGAATTCTCCTATACGGTTCCGCCTGTGCTGAACGACTGGTCGGACGCTACCGTTTCCCTCATCAAGAGTGACTACAGAACCGTCTCCCGCGCACGCGGAAACGCCAAGGAATTTGCGGAGAGTTCCCGTATCGATCAGGCGGATCTTGCCAGCATCTGCTACAACCTGAACAACAGCGAGAGCAAAGCCCTGATCAACGCGCTCCTCGGCGCAGTGAAGTATAACAGGACATCCAACACCGTGCGAAATGCCTACGGCCTTTCCATCTACTTCCCGTACCGCAGCGCGTCTTCGGTCAAAAAGGCTGTCAGCACCTATCAGAAGATCGGCATGGACGACAGCTATTCCCGCTGCGTGCAGGCTTTTGCCACGTACGCGTCCGCCGGGCAGGCTTCCTCTTACAGCAACGGCTATTCCTCCGGGCTCGGCTCGCTGCTTTCCGGCCTCTCCGGCTACAGCACCACCGGCTCCGGATCTTCCGGCTACGGCGGCGGCTCGGGATACTCGTCCGGTTACGGCTCAAGCTCCTACAGCAGCTCGTACGATACGTCCGATCTGATCTATGCGCTTCTCGGTCAGATGATGTCCGGCCGGAGCCTCGACAACGTGGAAGGTCTGACGGAAGACAACGCCGACTTTATTGCGGAGACGTTCAACAACGGCACGCTTGACGCACGTAGCGTGGCAGACTATGTCAGCGCCAATACATTTGATGCGTCCCTGCTCACCTGGGCTGCCGGAGAGGACGGGGCACCCGAGATGCTGCTGCCGCAGGAGCAGTGGAATCTGATCTCCGAGCTGAAGCTCAGCGTTTTCCGGAATGACGGCGAGGGCTTCAT
>JAGCAN010000086.1 GCA_017652685.1 Oscillospiraceae bacterium | reverse complement strand
GGTTGTAGGGCAGGACTTCAAGGTCCAGGTTATTCCTAAGCCAGGCAATGGTACGCTCAGAATCGAGCTGGACAGGGAAATAATCATAGGCATAACGGCTTATGGGTTCCATGGTGCCGTAGTAGGCCTCGTCACGGTTCATGGTGAGGTTAATATCGACAGCCGTGTCAGTCTGTTGCGTGTTTGCATCCTCGTAGAAATAGAACCGGCCGATCAGACCTTCCTCCATATCCGGAAGGATGGCACTGGTGTACAAATTGCAGAGCTCATCCGGGGTGAGAAGATGGTCCTGAGACATCTGATAACCGCCGGTCTCATCATAGAATACCGTAACAACCGAGGCTCTGTCAATATTTTCCGGCCGGTAATCAATCTCCTGCCGATGGCGGGAGAAGATCCCCTCCGGGCGATTCATCAGATCCTGCGCCTGCCAGATTTCGGACTGCTCGCGGCCGTTGGTTTTGAGGTCACTGTCGAGGCGATAGAGGCGCGTCAGCTTCTTGCCGTTTTTCAACTCATAGGTGATGTATATCTCGGCTTTTACCGAAGAGTTTTCATGATGAGCCTTGCGGGAAAGGACTTCCTGCTGGAGGGCGATGACATCGGCAATATTCTCCGGCTCGGAAAAACGCGCTTCGGTGCCGGCGATGGAGAGGTGTACGGTTTCGACATCGGAAGAATCAGGAATCCGAGTTTCGTAGCCGAGAACGTCCTTCTCACAGCAGACGGCCAGCACCGCAAGTACTGCGCAGGTAACCAGGAGGCCTTTCCATTTGCCGCGAAAGACCTGCATGGTCTTCTGGATGAGCATCTCTGCTGCAAAATAGCCGATGACCGCACCGACCAGCAGCAGGACGCCCGCCATCACGGTGAGGACGGGGATGCGGAAGGAGTAACCGAAAAACTCGCCCGTGATAAAGGCTGAGAGGACGATTGCCGTGCCGACAGCCATACAGTATTTAAAAACAGGCTTGAGGATCGGGATGGCCACCGTGTCACCTGCTGTCTCCATCCGGCGCTTGCGGTAAAGAAGAAGGGCAAACACCGAAAGAACCAGCCCGCAGACACAATATGCTACCAGGGCGGCGTAATTGTAGATCTGCATCCGGCTCCCTCCCTCTTCCCAGGCATAGTACAGACGGAAGAGAACCGTATAGCCGGGAGAAAGGTAGGCGATTTTTTCCATCCCTCCCGAATAGCCGAAGAGGAAAATCCGCAGAAGCTCCTGGAGACAGCCCACCGCAACGACGGCAGTAAAATTCAGCACAGCGTATACCAGCGGAAGGATAAAGAGGCTGCCGGTGAGCATGGCACAGAAGACGGAAAAACCGTAAAACGCCACATTACTCATTACAACCATGGAAAGCCACTTTGCAATGACGCCTGAAGGCGCCGACTCTCCGAAAAGGAGAAACGCGATGGCGGCTGCAAGGCAGTCAGCGAGCAGAAGAGGCACAAGCCCTGTGAGCCAGACCGTGCAGAAAACCGTTTCGCGCCTGATCGGCAGAGCATTGATCATGCCGCAGGTGCGGCTGTTATAGAGATAGCTGAATATGGCCATCACAACTGCCATGCAGGCAAAGAACGAGATCGCAGCTGTGCTGCAGCCGTTGCTGATGATTTGTGTCATGAGATAGTTCGGCAGCTCATCCATCGGCGCACGCCACATGGAGATGCTGTTGTTGATGGAAACCGGGAACTGCAGCAGCATCAGGACAAGATATCCCACCCAGACGGGCCAGCAGCGCTTGAACAGATTTACCGCAAGGCCTTTATGATAGAATGATGTTTTTGATCGCATGATCGTTTCCTCCCAGTTCATAAATGAAGATGTCCTCCAGCGTCAGGGGGAGAACATCCATATAGACAGGTTCGGCGGCGGCGAGGAGCTTTTCCACTTCGTCCGCCTTGCCGCGCAGGATCAGCTGCTGCAGGCGTCCGGTGGAAGCGTGGCTGAGAATGTCCAGGCCATCCGGAAGGCCCTTGCCCTCGGGAAAGACCGCCTGAATCTTCACCATGTTTTCCTGCAGGTCAGAGAGGCTGCGTTCGAGCAGCATTTTGCCCTTATCCAGAATCCCGACGTGGTCGCACACATCCTCAAGCTCACGGAGATTGTGGGAAGACACCAGAACCGTGACGCCACGCTCAGCGACTTCGGACAGGAGAATGCTCCAGATCTGGCGGCGCATCAGCGGGTCAAGCCCGTCGACCGGCTCGTCGAGAAGGACGATGTCCGGCGCGGTGGAGAGCGCCAGCCAGAAGGCCGCCTGCTTCTGCATGCCCTTACTGAATTTGCGCACAGGGCGCTTCGGATCGAGATCAAAGGCCCTGCCGAGTTTTTCAAAACGGTCCGTGCTGAAGGACGGATAGACATCACGGAAGAGCTTCATCAGATCGCGGATAGTGGCCTGTGTGTAAAAGAAAATATCATCTGGGATGTAGGCGATGCGTGCCTTGAGCGCGGTATTTTCAAACACCGGCTGCGAATCGATCAGGATCTCGCCGCTGTCCGGCCGGTAAATGCCTGCGAGGCAACGGATACAGCTGCTCTTCCCTGCGCCGTTCGGGCCGACCATCCCGTAAACCGACCCCGCAGGGACTGTGAGGTTCAGCCCGTCGAGCGCGCGAAAGCCGTCAAAGGACTTCACCATATTTCGCACAGTAATCATGTCTGTCATACGTTGTATTCCTCCTCGATCAGATTCACCAGGGTGTCTTTGTTCGTGCCGACCTGCCTCAGCTCGGGAAGCAGCGTACGGAACCGGCTGAGAAGCTCTTCGCGCCGGATGCTGTCTGCCTCGCCACGCTCAGCAACAAAGCTGCCCTTCCCCGGCACGGAGACGATGTAACCCTCCGCTTCCAGCTCGCGGTAGGCACGCTGGATGGTGTTGGGGTTGACCGTGAGGGAAGCCGACACCTCGCGCACAGACGGCATTTTGCTGCCCATCGGCAGCACCCCGGTTATGATAAGCTGACGATAGCCGTCACGTACCTGTTCGTAGATCGGGCGTCCGTCACGATAATTGATGCTTATCATGGATTCCCATTCCTCCTGAAAAACATTAACTGTATTAAGTGGCTTAATACAGTTAATATACATCAGAGTGATTCAATTGTCAAGCCCTGTTTTCCTACAGGGAAAGCCTTTATCTGCTTCTGCCGCTGTTCTTCTGATAGATCGCCCAGAGGCCTTTCAGGAGAAGATTATCGTCACAGACGATCTCGTGCCTGCAGCACGAGACGACGGATGGAGCCAAACCTCCGGTTGCAATGTGCGCGCAGGGTTTGCCGAATTCTTCCTCCATGCGCTCAATCATCCCGTCGATCATGGAAGCCGTGCCCAGAATGGCCCCCGAACGCATGCTCTCCACCGTGCTGGTGCCGATGCAGCGCTTTGGCTTTTCGATATAGATGTCCGGCAAAAGGCTTGTGCCGGATACAAGGGCTGAAAATCCGAGCTTCACCCCCGGGAAGATGGCTCCGCCGCGAAAGCAGTGCTTCTCATCCACGAGCGTGATGGTAGTCGCCGTACCCATATCAATGACGATGGCAGGAGTGGTATAGTATTCGATGACGGCAACGGCAGCTACAGCCAGATCCGCACCCAGCGTGGCAGGGTCATCGATTTTCACATTCAGGCCTGTTTTGATCCCCGGGCCGACGATCAAACTCTGCCTGCCTGTAAGCCGCTTCAGCGCTTCGGCCAGAGAAGCCGTGGCGGATGGAACGACGGATGCGATGATCGCACCGTCGAGATCTTCCTCGCGGGCGGACATCAGCTGCAGCAGATCGCGGATTTTAACGGCCGCCTCAGCTGAGGTCGCACCGGCCTCCGTCCTTACCCGGACGGTGTCGAGAATCTGCCCGTTCTCGATACAGCCGAACACCGCATCGATGTTACCGACATCAACTGCAAGTATCATACGCCTGCTCCCTCCCGATTATTCACCGGGAACACCGGTCAGAACCTTCCCGATATTCCAGAGATAGGCCGCCTGCCGGGCAGCATTTTCACGGCCCTCCGCCGAGCGGTATTCCACTTCGGCCGTATGCCGGTCACAGTCCATACAGGTGACGTAGAAACACCAGCCGTTTTCCTCTTCCAGAAGCGCGCTGCCGCCGCAATAGGGGCAGTCCTGCAAATCCACAAGATGGAACAGTTCGGGGTTTGAATGGTTATCCATATTCAGTTCTCCTTAAAAAGATCCGTTTTCAAGGGTCTCGGCATATAGCTGAAAGCCGATGTCGCGAATATTGCCAAAACGGTCATTGCCGTAGTTGGAAAGGATGATGACTGCGAGATGGCGGTCACGATCAATGAGAAGGAAGGAGGCATAATGCCCCGTCTCCCCGTCATGCCAGAAGCGATCACCATCGGTTGAAACATGCCAGAAATACCCGGAGGAATTCTCCGCGTTGATCTCGACCATCGGCTGTGTGGCAAGAGAAAGGTATTCCTGCTCGCCGTTGAGATACAGCCTGGCATAGGCCACCATGTCTCCGATGGTCGAAGTGAGGCCGTCAGAAGCGATATACGCATCGGTGTTGTTCCACACCCACCCTTGAGGGGCATTTTTTTCCAGTGCAACAAACGTGTGGCGAAGCCCCAGCTCCTCCTGCGCAAAAATGGTGAGAATGCTGTAGAAATCGACATCGTAGGTCTGAGAGATCACAGCTGCAGCCGCAGCCGTGCCGAAATTGGAATACGAATAGAGATAAGGCGGTTCGGACGTCAGCTTAAAGCTGTGCATCTGGGAAACCAGATTGTTGACCGATATACCAGCATAAGGGTTCTTCCCGGTCAGTGAGGGGCTCCCAATCCCCGGAGCAAAGTCCGCATACGCGGAGGAATGCGTGAGAAGCTCAAAAACAGTGGGAGAATAGACGGCTCGGGAGAGCGGCAGGATATCCAGCACACGTTCATTGGGAGAGAGCTTTCCGTCCGTCACAGCACGCGCAGCAATCGCCCCGGTGAAAGTCTTTGTAATGTCTCCGATTTCATAAAGGCGGTCCGGCACGGGAATCTGCACGCCGTCATGCCCGTAAGCACTGATATCTGTCCCCTCCGGGGTGATCACGGCAACGGTGATCTCTGCATCCGGCTTGTTGCGGGAATAAACCCGGATCTGATTCTCGGTGCCCGGTGGGATCGGAACCTTTGTAAAAACTGCAATGCAGATGCCCAGAGTGAGCACCAGCACAAGGATCAGAGAAAAGATGAGCGTTCGTTTCTGTTTCATGAAAACACCTCTTCGGAGGTGATTCTACCATAATCTTCCCCGTTCGGCAAGCTTTGCTTGACATCTCGCTCCGGCAGTGATAAATTAGCAAGGTAACAAAAAATGCCGGTGTGGTGGAATGGTAGACACAAGGGACTTAAAATCCCTCGTTGGCAACAACGTGCCCGTTCGAGTCGGGTCACCGGCACTAAAACACATCAGGAGCTGTGCAAAATTCTCATTTTGCTGCAGCTCCTATCGTTTTTTACCTGGAAAGGCTGAAGATCCAGGCTTTTTGATCAGGCGTCAGGATCATTTATCGTCTTTTGGCGAACTGGCCTTCCGGATTCGGTTCAATGACCTGAATCATATAGTCCCAGAATGGTGTCTGAGCATCTATCAGCAGTTTTGCAGCATGAGGGCATACAGGATTCAGCATTTTTTCTGTGTGGCCCATATAGTGTAATATATTTCGTGGATATTCCTGGCAATCATAGGGCAGTGCCTCTCTGCCGAAGCTGGTATGAAGCAGGCATTTTCCTTTTCGCAAAAAAATGCACACCCCATTTTCGTCCTGACGATAGCGCATTCCTTCTTTACCGTTCTCAAGTGATTCCCGCAAATGAAATACGCGCCTATCGCACATCGTCTTTCCACCAAACCGCTTTGCCGACTCATAGTCACCGACAGTGAACAAGCCTCCCTCGGATTCAAGGCAGCAATTCAGGGGGCAGTACAGATCACATACGAATTCATCCACAAGATATTCAATCTCACACATATACCACTCCTGATAAACATTCCTGGCAGAAGATGATCTAACCGGGAACGTATTATTTTCTTTATTATAACACAATAATACAGGAACAGGAAGAAGCCTGCGGAAATCCGCAGGCTTTTATCTATAAGTTATGTGTGTTGCTGATACTCCCAGCTGGTCTATTCAATCCGCTCGATCCGGTTGATCTCATACGGTGTTGCCTGATAGACATAGTAATTCAGCCAGTTGGCAAAGAGAAGGTTTGCGCTGGAGCGCCAGATACATCGTGGTGCCCGGTTGGTGTCGTCCTCCGGAAAATAGTTTTCCGGAACGTGAATCGGCTTTCCCGCTTTTGCATCCCGTAGGTATTCGTCCCGCAGCGTCCCGGGATCATATTCCGCATGTCCGGTGAGAAACACCTGACGGCCTCCGTGCGTGGCGATCGCATAGATCCCGGCTCTTTCGCTCTCCGCGAGGATTTTCAGTTCCCGGATTTCCTTCACTCTTTCCCGGCCGATCGTCGTATGACGGGAATGCGGTATAAAGAATTCGTCGTCAAAGCCCCGAAACAGGATAGAACCCTTGTGTACGACACGGTGCGGATACACGCCGAACAGTTTTTCCTTCAGCTGCTCCTTGGGAATGCCATAATGATAATAGAGCCCAGCCTGTGCACCCCAGCAGACATGCAGCGTACTGTGAACATGCGACTTGCTCCACTCCATGATTTCACAGAGTTCATCCCAGTACACCACCTCTTCAAAGCACAACTGTTCGACCGGTGCCCCGGTAATGACCAGCCCGTCGTAATAACTGCTTTTGACTTCGTCAAAGCTCCTGTAAAAGCTGATCATATGCTCAAGCGATGTGTTTTTGGGAATATGACTGCTGACAGCCAGCAGATCCAGCTCGATCTGAATGGCCGTATTTCCAAGCAGCCGAGCAAACTGTGTTTCCGTGGCGATCTTTGTGGGCATCAGATTCAGCAGCAGAATATGCAGCGGACGGATATCCTGTGATGTTGCCCGCTCTTTTGTCATGATAAAGATATTCTCATCCTGCAGGGTTTTTGCTGCGGGAAGCTCTTTTGGAATCTTGATCGGCATATTCTCACCCTTTATAAACAGAAGCAGATCCAGGTCAGTTTTCTCAAAGCACAGCACTGTCCGGACCAAGAGATATGGTCACGCTCCGCGGTAAACGTCAGTCTGCAAACAGCGGTGTAGAGAGATAACGGTCACCGGTGTCGGGCAGTAGGGCGACGATCGTCTTGCCCTTGTTCTCCGGCCGCCTGGCCAGCTGGATCGCAGCCCAGACCGCAGCACCAGAGGAAATACCAACCAGCACGCCCTCCTTGCGGCCAACCAGTTTTCCTGCGGCAAAAGCATCCTCGTTTTCTACAGGAATGATCTCATCATATACTGCAGTGTTCAGTACATCCGGCACGAAGCCAGCGCCGATGCCCTGGATCTTATGTGAGCCTGACGTGCCTTTTGAAAGTACCGGTGAGGAAGCAGGTTCAACCGCAACGATCCTGACGTTCGGATTCTGCTCCTTGAGATACTCACCCACGCCGGTGATCGTTCCGCCTGTCCCAACACCTGCAACGAAGATATCCACTTCCCCGTCGGTGTCTTCCCAGACCTCCGGTCCAGTCGTGGCTCTGTGGATGGCAGGATTTGCAGGATTGACAAACTGTCCGGGGATAAATGCATTGGGGATCTCCTGTGCCAGCTCGTCGGCTTTGGCGATTGCACCTTTCATGCCCTTGGCTCCCTC
>JAGCAN010000085.1 GCA_017652685.1 Oscillospiraceae bacterium | reverse complement strand
GAAAGAGATTTGATTTTTCCGCCCTGACTGGAAAGGCTTCGACCCTCCTGAAGAAAGTTCCGCTCGGGAAAGCTTCTGAACCAGATGAGGAGCCGGTGGCGGAAGTTTTGAACACAGAAACAGCAAAACCTGCTGTTCCGACAGAAGAAGCTCAGGCTGAAATATCTGCGGCACAGGCGGAGGAAGTACCCTCAGAAGTAGCGCCTGCTGAAAATAATACGACTCCGGCAGAACCCGTTTCGCAACCTGAGAGCGTTGAAAAAACCGAACAGACAGCACGGAGAAGCCATCTTTCAACCGGCAAGCTTCCCTTTAAAGCAAAAACATCCGCCTCTTCCGGCTATCAGGGCAAACATGTGAAATAATATCATGCAGTTTTATAATTCTGCTGGAAGAATGAACCCATAACCGGATAATCACTCTGCCTGTTCAATAAATGATAAAGATAATCGCCCAGTATTCTGAATGGTTCCAGAATACTGGGCGATTTTGCAAAGGAGAGGATTTTTGCGTCAGCTTAAACCGTTGGTGTAGTCCATCACGATTTCCGCGAGCTCTGCGCGAGTCAGGACAACATCATCAGCGAGGGATTCCGGTGCAGCAAAGGGGATTCCCACTGCCTGACTGAAGATGGAGAGAATATCGCGGGTCGTGCTTCCAGTCAGTTCTGCATCTGCTGTGATCTCAGGCGGAAGGAGACCGTTCTCGGCAAGGAAGGCAGCTGCCGTTTCGGGATCGGACGCATCGCCACCGACGAGGGCATAGAGTGCGCCTGCAAGATCACCCAGTGATGCGCTGTCATCCGCTCCGAAGAAGGTTTCTTCTTTGCTCATCATCAGATGGTTTTCATATACAAAGCGTACAGCCTCATAATGTTCACTTCCCTCGGATGCATCGGAAAACTCTATCTGAGAAGTATCAACTGCTCCGAACGGGTTGAAGATAACGTCATAAAGCTCTGCGTTTGTGTTGAGAGCTGCAGCACCTCCGGATGTGAGTCGAATGCCCGTGTCCATCATTGCTGCATAGGCATCGGATAGTGTAAGCAGTCTTTCCGGTGTGAGCGCTTTCAGCTCCTGCATGTACCGGAGTTTCAGATCTTCCGGCCTTTCGGTCAGAACTCCGGTGATGGAAGAAATTGCCCCGCTCAGCTCCCCTTCCGGCATGGCATAGCCGGAATAACTGGAGAGAATATAGCCGTCGAGTGTTTCCTGATCAGATGCGAGTGATTTGAGATATTCGGGAAGCGCTTCATAAACAGCAAAGGTTTCAGCAATATTGGGGTCGCGATAGGAGATGAAGTAAGACCCTGCATCATCGAGATATCCGTGCATCGGAGTATAAACGCCATACTGTTCCCGCAACATCGGCATCAGATAGGTGTCTGAAATCAGTGCGGATACAGCATCGAGATCGGCGGTATATTCCGGGAGCCCCATACCGGCATAGTCACTGACGATGCAGTTATATTGTACGGCACTGTCGACAATAAGTGCTTCACGCTGTGCGGGAGTTTCAAATGTGTAGGAAGCAGGTTCCGTCGGCAGATCATCCAGCCTGGCAAAGAATTCATCTGCCAGAGAGGTGTTGACCTGAACACCGTCTGCACTTCCTGCATAGGTTGAGATAGCCCCTGCACGGTTGTGGAAGAACTGCTGAATCTGTTCAAGCTTTGCAACGACAGTTTCCGGATTGCTCTGCATGAGCTGCTCTGCCTGATCCAGAAACGCATAATACGGAAGGAAATTGACATAGTCGTAATAGGCATAAAGCGGAGCTGTTGCTCCGAATGCACGATAAAGCTGGGCGGAGTAAGGGCTGTTTGTGATGGAGCTTTTAAGGGAGGCCTTGTTTTGTGTAATCAGGCCGAGCAGCTTCTCCGTGTCCGTGAACTGGGTATCGTAGAGAACTTCGTACAGGAGATCATAACCGGCAGCGAGGTCCTCATCGGTGGCAATCCAGCTGGAGCGGAGATAGGGATGATATTCCTTTGAACCATAAGTGTTGACAAGGGAGAGACGAATACTGCCGCTGTAGAAATAGCGGGTCAGCAGTGTGGCCAGCTCTTCATGTGTATGGGAGGAGGTATCCATCTCCCCAAGCAGAGCGGTATAAAGGACAAACCAGTGCAGATCCTCTTGCGGCAGCCCGGCGGCATCGAGGAAAAGAAGCGGTTCGCCGACATCGTCAACAGCAGCTTCCGCTGTAAGATGGCGGAGTCCGTTTTCATCGGTGATATCCTTCACATCATAAGTGCGGACTTCTTCCGGAAGAGAGGAGACCGTAACAGCCTGCAGCTTTGCGACGAGTGCAGATGCGTCCTTTTCTTCTTTTTCGGCGTTTGTCTGGGCGACGATGGCAAGTAGTTCTTCCTCGGACATAGAGTTTTTTACTTCCGCAAGGCGTTCTGCCTCAGCGGCATCCATTTTCTCACGAAGACCGGGCTCGGGATAAGTGCTGATCAGCACGGTTTTTTCATTTTCTGTCAGCCATTTTAGCACAGCATCTTTGTAGTGGCCGTTCTGGTTCCAGGTATCCATCTGCTCCAGCGCATCCACATAGTCCAGATAATTAAACGGATCGCCGGTAGAGGCATACAGAGAAACAAAAGGCCCTGCTGCAAGCAGATTGACGCCGGCATTGCTGTTTTCCCGGCTGAGCTTCATGGAAAGGGAGAGGGACGACATGATGCCGTCTACCAGATCCTGAGGGAAGCCGTTTGCAGCAACTTCAGCGAGCGCAGTATCGACCGTTTCCCGAAAGATTCCTGCATCTTCAGGGTTGACATTGGCAGCAGAGAAGAGGATTGCGTCTTCCGGGGAATCCAGCTCAATGTAGGAAGCGAAAGAACCGGAGGGAAGTGCCTTTTTCAGACTTTGGATCAGGACGGATGCGTCAGCCATCAGGAGATCCGTCAAAGTGTTCAGAATCAGCTCTTCCTGAGGATCATCCTTCAGCCCGGGGCAGACAAAAGCATAGTAGATGGTGGAGCGGTTTTTTGTGTCGGAACCAGCTTCTACCGGGAAGGGGAGGCTGGCTTCTACGGGTGCATCGATGGGCGTATAATCGGGATCTTCAAAGGTAAATTCCCTCTTGTCATACGGCGCAAAGGCTTCATTCAGAAGGGAGAGAAATGCCTCATAGTGATCGAACTGGCCGTAAAGATAAGCAACGCAGTTAGAGGGGTGATAATAGGTTTCGTGATAGTCTTTGAGAGCATCCCATGTCATGTCGGGAATATCGGCAGGGTCGCCGCCGGATTCATTTCCGATGGTAGAACCGGGGAAAGCGGCACGAAGCATATTGCGGTAAGCCATACTGTCAAGATTGAGGCCGGCAAGCATTTCTGAATAGACGGTACCTTCAATGGTCAGGGCATCTTCCGGCTTTTCCAGGCGATAACGCCATGCTTCTTCCCGAAAAATACTCTCCTTTTCCAGAATCATGGGGTGGAGACAGCTGTCGGTATAAAAATCGGCATATTTTAATAGCTGCTCTTCTGACAGGCTCGCTACCGGGTACGTTGTAAAGAGAGGGGCCGTCAGGGCATTCATGAATGTATTGTAGGTCTGATACATCAGATTAAAAAACAACGCACTGGACGGATACTTCTCCGAGCCGTTCAGCGTGGCATGTTCAAAAACGTGGGGAAGCCCAGTGTTGTCGATGGCTCTGGTAAAAAATGTGAGGTCAAACACGCGGTTTGTATCATTGTTGGCGATATATACGAGCTTTGCTCCAGTGCGGTCATGCTCAAAGAGAACGATTTCAGCACCGAGGAGAGGAAAATCACGGGTCTCCTTTACAGTGAATCCCTCAACAGTTTCCCCGCATACAGGCAGCGCAGGGCTTTCGGCAAACGCAGAAACTGAGAAGGAAAGGACGATTGCGAAGACAAGCAAAAGGGATAGAGTGCGTTTCATAGAGATACTCCTTTTCGTGTGAAAAATGCTTATTCAATGGCGAGCAATTTTGGCTGCTCAACCCCGGGGGTGGAGGCAATTGCTGCGAGCAGGCTGTCAATAGTACCGGGCATTTCGCTGATATCCAGGGAAAATGTTACACCAGCACGATCATGAATGGGGAGGCTCTGCGTGATGGTGAGAACATTGCAGCCCGCTTCCGACACCCTGGCCAGTAGGGCACTGAGTACACCTGTTTCATGCACCAGCATGACAGAGAGTACTGCTTTTCTGCCGTCGCTCATGGCAGACGGTTCCAGAATATAGTCCTTGTATTTGTAAAAAGTGCTGCGTGAGATTCCCGCCATCTTTACAGCTGACGAAACATCAGGAGCCTTCCCGCTTTCAATCAGACGGCGCGCTTCCACAACTTTTTCAAAGTAATCCGGAAGGACACTTTTATGGACAATCAGATAATGTTCAAGCATAACTGTTCTCCTTTTTTCAACAGGGGAGGCTGCCCGAAGCCCCCGGAGTTTATCGGATTGACTGTAGAATTCTCCCGCTTCCGACCTTCTTCTCCATCAGATAGAGAGGACCGTCCGAACCGGATTCGCTGGAGAGGACAGAAAAACCACAATTTTTATAAAACCGCAATGCGGAAGTATTGGAGGATGCTGCATACAGCCGAAGTGCTGTTCTCCCAAGGTTGCGATAGAGCACTATAGCCCGCCCGAGTACCTGGATACCGTAACCTTTTCCACGGTAGGCTTCCGTAAGATAAAGAAAACTTACCCAGCCGTAATTTGCGTGTGCGCCTTTTTCGGTGTCACAGTCAAGCAAACCAACACAGGTTTCGCCGTCAAAGATTTTACAAACAGCGTCGGGATTGGCCTCGCTGTGCTTCAGTGCTGCTTCGTAGTAGAGTGCCGGCTGGAATCGGTCAGTCCTGCCTCCATGGGTGATGCGCCAGGCATCTTCATAACAGGCGAGGTAGAAATCCGGATCATCCGCAGGGCAGAACGGTTCATCCCTCAAAGCGCCGAGCATAACCCAGTCACCAGATGAAAGCCCCTCGATATGAGAGGCATCATTCATATACTCTACGGAAAAAGAGCCGTTCTCAAAAAGGAGCTTTGTCACAGCCGTGTTTTTAAAAATTGGCAGGATCTCCTCAGGAGAGAAACTAAGACCGAGAATTTTCGTCATCAGGCATCGGATGGTGACACCATGGCTGACCACGGCAACAGTCTGGCCGTCATGGCTTTCGGCGATTTCCAGGAGAGCAGGATAGGCACGGTCCATAACATCATAGGCTGTTTCTGCCCCATCGATTTTCCAGTTGCCCGGGTCATGCAGAAAGACATCCGCGTCTGCCGGAAAGCGGTAAGTTATGTTTCCGAAGAACTGGGATTCCCACGGCCCAAGGTCAAGCTCTCGCAAACGTACATCCTGAAGAACCGGCAGGCCTTTGATTCGGGCAACGCCTTCCGCAGTCAGAACAGCGCGGGTGAGATCGCTGGAATAGACGGCATCAACCGGAATATTCCGAAAGCGGGCGGAGAGAGCATCAATTTCTTTCAACCCGAGCGGGGTGACATCCCCGTCCCAGTGACCCTGCATCATGCGATAACGATTGCCCTCTGCCTGCGTATGGCGGATCAAATAAATTTGCGTCATAGTTTCATGTCCTGTCTTGACGTTATGTGAACTGGGTTGTATAATATACGTAAATCGTTCTCTATTATATCTTTATTTTTCGCTTTCTACAAGAGTTTTCAGTTTTTGTTTGAAGCAGGATAGGGCAGGTGAAGGTTTTGGTTAGAGCGGCGGCACTTGTTTCCGGGGATGTCAATAAACTCCAGGCAATTCTTGACGCGGTCTATTTTAAAGAGATTCCGAATTTTGAGCTTGTTGCTGTGATCTCTTCGGAGAGGAACACGAAGGCGATGAAGCGTGCCGCAGGTGCAGGGGTACCGGCTTTTGTGGTGGATCCTGAGCTTTTCCCGAATATGACAAGCCACAGCATGGCAGTAGCAAATAAGCTTCGGGACATGGACATTGATCTGGTCATCCTGGCCGGCTACAATCTTGAGCTTGGAGTAATTCCTTTTCAGTATAAAAACCGGATCATCGGAACGTGCCCGTGCCTTGTCCCGGCTTTTGAAGAGGTTGCAGATGAAGAGGTGTTTCATGCGGTTCTGGAGCGCGGTGTCAAAATTACCGGAGCAACGGCCTACTTTGCTGACAATGACGGAATGGTCGGCAGCATTATCCAGCAGAAGGCGGTGGCTGTTCGCCCGGATGATACACCTGAGACGCTTCGAAACCGTGTGACGGAAGAGGCTGAAGGAAAGCTGCTCATTGAAGCCCTTTCCCTGTATTGCCAGGGCAAGCTTTCCCGCCATGGCAACCGTATCCTTATTGCCGGAGAGAAGTAATAAAATCATAACCAGGAATGCTGACGTTAAAACTCGGACGTCAGCTTTTTTATTGGTGCAATTGTGCAGAGCTTTCAGCGTCTCGACTTTTAAACTGTAGCATAGCAGGAGAAGTATCACAGAACTGTCACAGTTTCTAAAAACAACAGGACAAAAGGACAAAACTCAAAAGCGAGTTTTGTCCTTTTGTCCTGTATATATGAAATTTGAAAAGGATTATTTTGCGGAGGCAAGGCGGCGCTTTCTGGAGCGCTGGAAGCTCTCCTTGATGGCAGGGCCTGCCGTCTGAATCAGGATAACAATGATGAGCACAAGGCCCTGGAAGGTATCCTGGATGTCAACGCTGAGGCCTGGGATAGAGACGATAATAAAGTTGATTGTCGGGTAGGAAAGGGCACCGAAGATGACACCGAGCATATTGCCTTTGCCGCCTGCCATGCTGACACCTGCCAGAACAACGGAAGCAATGGCATACATCTCATAGCTCTGGCCGGACGAAGCCGGGGTGACGTTTCCGATTTTGCAGGCCTGAAGAATGGAGGCGATGCCTACCAGCACACCGGTGAGGACAAAAACAGAAATCTTGACCCAGGTAACGTTGATACCTGCCAGACGGGCACTTTTCTCGTTGGAGCCGACTGCATAGACACTTTTGCCGTACTTGGTTTTCCGGGAGACAATAATCAGCAGAATGGCAACAATCAGGAAAACAAAGAAAATATACGGGATCGAGAAAGAGCCGAACTTCAGCTTGCCGGTTCCGAACTTCATTCGCAGGAAGTTGTAATTGACCTTTTTGCTGATCATGGCAAACTGGCTGGAAGAGGAGCCGCTGATGGCAGGATCAATCTTGCGGACGACGGAGAGTGTCAGAGAGCGGTAGATCAGCATGGTGCCGAGCGTAACGACAAAGGGAGGCATTTTGCCGAGACCGACAAGCAGCCCGTTGATCAGCCCGCAGAGAGCTCCGGTTACAAGTGCTGCAAGGATCATGAGCAGAATCGAGTCCGTCATATTGAAGACCATGATCGTGACGCCGGTGCATAAAACCAGAGAAGAACCGACAGAGAGATCGATCTGCCCGGTAATGATGACAAACGCCATGCCCAATGCGATCGTGCCGACGATACAGGTGTTCTGGCTGCCGAGGACTGCCGCAATATGGCTGAACTTAAAGGTATTCCCGTTGGATTGGATGGTAAATGCATAACCGATCATGATGATCAGCAGGACAAAGATGTAGCTGTACTGGCTCCAGACTCTGCCCAGTCTTTTTCCGAAACTGTTGTTCATGGTTACTGCGCCTCCCGAATAGTCTCAATAGCGTTGGTGGAATACATCATAACATTATGTTCATTTACTTCGTTGTGTTCGAATATTTTTACAATTCTGCCTTCATAGAAGACGACACAGCGGTCGGCAACTTTCTGAATCTCAGGAATCTCAAGCGTGTTGATAATGACGGTTTTTCCTTCCTGGGCAAAGCTCAGGATGAGTTTATATATTTCTTCTTTTGCTCCGACGTCGACACCCTGCGTCGGGTTGTCAAAGAGAAGAAGATCTGCCCCGATATTCAGCCACCTTGCCAGGAAAACCTTCTGCTGGTTGCCGCCGGAAAGAGATGAAATGCTCTCAGAGGGATCTCCTGCTTTAATGCGAAGTGATTCTTTCTGAGCGGAATAGCGGGCGAGCTCCTCTTTCATATTGATAAAAGGCTTTTTTCGTTTTGAGATCTCATGCTCCGCCAGATAGAAGTTTTCCATGATGCTCATATCCGGCACCACAGAGTTTTCCTTTCGGTTGGAAGGGAGCATGGCGACGGAGTTTTTCATAAAGCTGACTATGGAACCCTCCAGCAGCTTTCCATTGACCGAAAAGCTGCCGCCGGTTGAGGGAAGAGCTCCGAACATCGTCTGCATCAGCTCCGAGGCACCGCAGCCCGCGAGGCCTGTGAACGCAACGATCTCTCCGCGTCTGACCTCAAGGCTGATATCTTCAAACCCTTTTCCGGTAAAACCGTCGAGCTTGACAATAACATCTCCGAGCGGGCGTGGTTCATATACTTTTTCATCCGCATACTGTTTACCGACCATATATGAAGTTATCTCATGCGGATTGGTATCGCTGATATTACCGGAGGCAACGAACTGACCGTTGCGGAAAACCGTATACCGGTCAGAAATAGCAAAGACCTCGGGCATTTTGTGGGAAATGAAAATAAAGGATTTGCCCTGATCGCGGAGCTTGCGGAGAATACCGAAAAGATGATCGATTTCGTTGTTGGAGAGTGACGTCGTCGGCTCATCAAGGATCAGAAGCTGCGCATCTGCATACAGTGCCCGGCAGATTTCCAGGAGCTGCTTTTCACTCGTTTTCAGCTCGGAAACCATAACGGAAGGATCCATATCTACGCCGAGGTCATCAAATAACTGGCGGGTTCGTTTGAGCTGTTCTTTATGATCAATCAAACCGAGGCCTGTCTTAATCTCGCGACAGAGAAAGATATTGTCAGAAACAGAAAGATCGTTGATCACATTCAGTTCCTGATGTACAAAGGCAATGCCGGCAGCTTCCATTTGCTGAATGGTTGGGTTGGGATACTCCTTTCCGAGGAAAGTGATGGAGCCTTCATCCGCGGGAATTACTCCCGTCAGAATGTTCATGAGCGTACTTTTCCCTGCTCCGTTTTCTCCTAAAAGTGCGTGAATTTCACCTTTTTCGACAGAAATATGAACATTTGAAAGGGCTATTGCTCCGCCGAATGCCTTGGAAATATTGTTCATCTCAAGGATTGTCATAAACGCGGTCTCCCTTAAAAGTGTGCGGTATAGTTCGAATTAAATACTGGAGGAATGGTGTAATAACTGTAAAAAAACGATAAAGGGTGCGGATGCAGGGATGTCCTGCATCCGCATGATTGTTTTTTCTTCTGAGAAGCGGAGAATCAAAGGATCAGTGACCCTGGAAGCCTTCCACCTCTGCAGCGTTGGTGCGGTCAACGATGAAGACGGGCTCATAGGAACCGGAACCTGTCTCAAAGTCCCAGTTGCCGTTGACGTAGTCAACACCGAACTGGATAGCGGACTGCATCATCTTCGGGTTGAAGGAGACGGACATCATGTCGTCGAAATACTTTTCGGCAAGTTCGCTCTTCTCATCCGTGCCGGCCATGACGTTGTAAAGCTCCTGCATACCGCCGATAGCGGAAATGTAAACTTCGAGAGCTTCGGTGTCTGCGAGCGTTTCGGCAGATGCACCAGCCTGGAGGTAATTGAGAACACCGAAGGTCATTTCATCGTCCATGGAGTAAATGTAGAGCTTACCGGTGTTTGCCTTGGCAGCAGCAACGATTTCATCGAACTTCTGCTCAATGTAACCGTATGCGCCATCAGCAGACCAGTTGCAGACGACGGTGTAGCCATTGAAGATGTTGTCAATGTCAGCCTGATCCCAAACCTGAGTGGTCTCAAACTCACCGGCGTTCAGATCGGAATACTTGATTTCGCCGCGGAGGAACTGCTCGAAGCCTTCCTGACGACGAGAGCAGACGGTGCCGTTGTCACCATAGAGAACAACAACAGTGTCGCCCGGCTGCATGCCGTTCTTCTGGAGCCAGCAGGCAATGCCGGCGCCGCACTGCCAGTTGTTACCGGAGGAGTTAAGAGCAGCGTATGCTTCGGTGGCTTCAATGATACGGTCGAAGGAGATGAAGGGGATTTCTTCTGCATAGAGAGTTTCCTGGCCAGCCTGAGCGGAGTCATCCAGAGCCATCATAACAACGACTGCAGCGTCGCCATTTGCAACGATGGTGTTGATCTGGTCAACCTGCTCTTCACCGGAGGATGCGGGGATGTAGACAGCCTTGTAGGTGCCTTCAGCAGTGATTTCTTCACATTTTGCCTGGGCATAGGCACCGGCCTGAGCCGTCCAGCCATGGTCGGGGGTAGGACCGAGAACGTAGATGGTCTTGCCGTCTGCAGATGCAGATACTGCACAGAGAGCAAATACCATGCAAAGAGCGAGAGCAATTGCGAGAATTTTCTTCATATTCTTCCTCCAAAAAAATATTTTATAACAACTGGTTTTACAGTTATTACCGTTAAACAGAGACCGGAACCCCAGATTCGCTCGATTGAATGCTGGCAAAAACAGCCTTCATGGAATTCATGACACCCTCTGCATCCAGAATACTCGGCCGGTTTTCTTCCACAGCGGCCACGAATTCATCAATGACCCCGGAAGCAGTCTGGTTGTCGTTGGTCTGAATCTGTTCCACATCAAAAAACTGCTCCGTACCGTCAGAAAGCTTGACAACAATGGAATGCGCCGGATCATCGTAAATACGCATGATGCCTTTGGTTCCATACAGGACAGTGGAATTATCTTCCGCTCCGTAATACGTCCAGCTGACAGTCATGGTGCCAATGGCTCCACCTTCCATCTCGTAAATGCAGATGGCATTGTCATCCACTCCGATCAACTCATCGTCAGGGCCGCGTTTATCCAGTGTCGTGAGACGAGCTGTAGTCCGGATAACGTCCTTGCCGAGGAGATAGCGAATCAGATCTGTTTTGTGGATGCCGAGATCGGCCATGGCTCCCATGGCAGCACGCTTTTTATCAAAGAACCAGGTTCCCTTGCCAGGTGTGATGGACCAGGTTTCCGGCCCGCCGTGCCCGAAGGCGGTGCGGAAGGTAAGCACGTTGCCGATCAGACCCTCTGCGAGGAGATCTTTCGCAACGGTATGAGCCTTTGCCAGACGCTGATTCTGTGCGATCAGCAGCCGTTTGCCGCTTTTCTTGGCAGCAGCGAGCATTGCTTCACAGTCTTCTTCCGTGGTTGCCATTGGTTTTTCACACAGCACATGCTTGCCGGCTTCCAGCGCGGCAATCGTAAGAGAGGCGTGAGCATAGTTTGCGGCACAGACGGATACTGCTTCCACATCGGGATCGGCAAGCAGTTCTTCCGGAGAGAGATAGACCTTCCCACCGTATTTTTTTGCCATGTCTTCCGCTCTGCTGGCAGTAGGGTTATAAAAACCAATCAGACGAACCTGATCGTTTGCAGCATACTCAGGAATATGACGAACCTGGGCAATTTTACCACAGCCCAGAACGGCAACATTCAACATAATAATATCTCCTTCCGCGTTGAGCGTTAATGCTTGCTGAGATAGTTATAGTATAGTAATTTTCACAGAAAATGTCAAACAGGAATCAACAGAAAATAGAAAAAATACACAAGTTGTACAAACAAAAAGGATTATAGAGTCTGTTCCGTCCTGGCGATAATATCATCCTGTGTCTGGCGGGAAAGCACGTTGAAAAACGCGCTGTAGCCTGCCACACGGACGATCAGATCACGGTGATCTTCCGGATGAATCTGAGCATCCAGCATGGTCTCACGGGATACTACGTTATACTGGACATGATAGCCGTGCAGAAGGTCGAAAAAGGTACGGACAAGAAGAATCAGTTTCTGTTTGTTCTCTTCTTTGGAAAGAAGTGCGGGGGTCACTTTCTGGTTGAGCAGAACACCGCCGGTGATTTCCTCTGTACGCAGCTTACTGACGGATTTGAAAACTGCTGTCGGTCCGTTCTTGTCCATGGCGTGGCTGGGAGAACATCCTTCGGCAAGCGGCTCTCCCGCATGGCGCCCGTCAGGGGTAGCAAGAGTCCCACGGCCCTGGCCGACGTTTGCGGAAATGGAAGACGTCCCCGCATAACGGATGCCTCCGATCGGTCCGCGTCCGAATCTTGTGTTGGGATAGTTCCGGATTTCGTCGATATAGGAATCATAGGCATCGACTACCAGCCGGTCAACATAGTCATCATCGTTGCCGTATTTAGGGGCATCCTTTATGAGCATCTGGCGAATACGTTCACCCTCTTCTCCGGCAAAATCATGCTCCAGAGCATCCCAGAGCTGCGCAGGGGAGAGCTTTTTCTCTTCAAATACCAACTTTTTGATGGCGGCAAGCGAATCTGCGAGATTAGCGATTCCGACCTGCAGACCGCTGATGTAGTCGTATACGGCGCCGCCTTCTTTCAACGTCAGGCCACGGCCGATACAGTCTTCACACAGGGCGGAACAGAGCACATCCGGCACGGTTTCTTCCAGCACCATATCGCAGGCATTCTCGATGATTACACTGTGGCGTGCAAAATCGCGGATGATCACATCCCAGGCGTGTGCCAGCTCGTCATAGGAGGTCATATCCCTGAAATGGCCGACGCCTTCCATAAGCTTTGTACCACTCTGCGGGTCCGTGCCGTTATTCATGGCGATCAGCAGAGATTTCGGGAAGTTCAGAAAGCTCATGCCGGTGCAGCGGTAGCCCCATTTTCCGGGCACGGCAGTTTCCACACAGCCGATGGCACTGTAATTATAGGCATCTTCTTCCTTTACACCGCGGGCAATGAAAGAGGGAATAATGATTTCGTCGTTGTTGAAGGCAGGCATTCCGAACCCGAGCTTAACCACCTCAATGGCTTCGTTCATAAAGTCATCCGACAGGCCGGCGTGATAGCGCACGGTGAGGTTCGGCTGAGGCAAATGCGTCTGCGCAACGGAACGGAGAATCAGGTACGACATGGGATTGACAGCGTCTGTATGCTGCGCGGTCTGGCCACCGATTGTTACATTCTGATAGAGCGGAGAACCGGCGCTGAACTGCGTATGAGTCCAGGAACGGATTTTGTTGATGGTAAAGGTTTTAAGCCAGAGATTTGTCATGAGCTCACAGGCAGCGTCTTCTGTGATGCGGCCTTCAGCGAGGTCCTTCTCATAGTAGGGCCAGAGATACTGATCCATTCTCCCGTAGGAGAGGGAATGCCCGTTGGATTCAATCTGCAGAATGAGGTGCACGAGCCAGAGTGCCTGTACAGCCTCTGACAGCGTCTCAGCCGGTTCATAAGGCACTTTATGGAGGATTCTTGCCATTTCGCTCAGTTCATCGGCACGATTTTCATCTGCCGTTTTGGAGAGATCCTCCGCCAGCACGGCATAACGCTCGGCAAAGTTGCGCACGGCATCAATCACAATCAGAATCGCCTGATAGAAGTAGTACTTCTTCAGATTCTGAACTTCCGTCAGATCCAGCGCTTCCATGCAGGCACGGGCCCTGGCTTCGTAAAATTTCAGGCCCTCCCGCAGCACGGTTTCATATGCCACGGCAATATGCGCGTCTCCGGAGGTGATGTTGCCTTCCGCTTTAATAATGCCGAGATCATAAAACACACGGCTCTCCGGCGGAATGGCAGCTAGCCGTCTGTCGAGCAAGGTCTTTTGTTCCCAGAAAGGATAGAT
>JAGCAN010000084.1 GCA_017652685.1 Oscillospiraceae bacterium | reverse complement strand
GATTTCCTCGGGCGCTGCGGTTTGGGCTGCAGTGCAGCTTGCCAAGAGGCCTGAAAACAAGGGGAAGACAATTGTTGCTCTCCTCCCCGACACAGGCGACCGCTATCTCTCCACCCCGCTTTTTGAATAAAAGAAAAAGATCGTAGAATCTCTCCTTCTCTCCATCTCTCTTTCTCAAAACAGGAAACACCTGAGCCGGACCCGGTTCAGGTGTTTTCTGTTACATTATAGCCGCACTCCGGTTATTCCAGATTTCCTGATGCAAACATCAGAGCGGAGAGGGCGACGATCGGAGCTGTTTCACAGCGGAGAATACGTTCTCCCATGCTGCAGATATGGCAGCCCGTCACTTTTGCAAGATCCGCTTCATACTGGGCAAAACCGCCTTCCGGGCCTGTGATGATAGCGGCCGTCTTTGTGTCGCGGCAGCCCTTCAGGGCGCTGTCAAGGCTCTCCCGTTCACCGGTCTCATACATGAAAAGGCGCAGGTCTTTCTGATAAGCGGTGTTCAGGCATTGCGTAAAATCGCCGATCCAGCGGACTTCCGGAATGATACCGCGGCCGGATTGCTTTGCGGCTTCTTCGGAAATCCGGTTCCAGCGTTCCAGCTTCTTGGCGCGGCCGCCTTCATCCAGCTTGGCAACACAGCGCTCGCAGGTGAAGAAGCAGATTTCAAAAGCCCCGGCTTCGACGGATTTCTGGATAATATAGTCCGTCCTGTCACTGCCCTTCGGAAGCCCGCACAAAACAGATGCTTTCAGACCGGGCTCAGACTTGCAGGGGGTAACCTCAATCACTTCGGCTTCCACTTCTTCTTTTGTGGCTTTGACAATCCGGCATTTATAGTCGCTGCCTTCGGTGTCACAGAGGATCACGTCATCTCCGGGGCGAAGGCGTAGAACATGTACGTGTTCAGCATCACGGCCTGTCATAATGGCTGTCCCGCCGAGAATATTGGTTCCTGCGATGAAGAATCTTGGCATATGCAATCCCTCCGGATCCTTTTCTTTCATTTTTATCATTAAACCACAATTTTCCCCTATTTGCAACTGGAGGAATTTGTATTATAATAGGCGAAGAATTTTTTGATGGAGGAAGAAATCAATGCCTACGACCTGGAACCGCAGCCCCGAAGAATTCCATAAAATCTATGTTGCCAACACAGATGCTTTTTATAAAATCGGAAGCAGCGCTTATGCCAAAGAGCTGGATGAGTTTATGACGAAGTGCGCCCTTTCCCTCTGGAGCAGGGCGGGAGGCATCAACCAGCACCATGTGGATATGGCCAACGAAATCTATTCCCGCGGGCAGAAGAAGCCGACCTGGATGCTCTGGAGCCTCACGAGCTCCGTCTGTGAGAATGATATGTTCCTTCCTCCTGTCTTCTTCTGGAATCTGGCGGAAAGCGATGTCAAGCGCGGAACAGAAAATTCGCGCTCTCTTGTGCGGGTCATTACCAATGTGCTGCTTTACTGCGCAGCCGTCGATGATGATGTGACGCTTTCCGAGGCAGAGTACATCACGGAATGCCAGGATAAGCTCAATGCCATCTGTGATGCCACCGGCGTGAAGAATACCCGGGCGGCCATGAACCCGATGGACTTCGTGACCTCCAACGAACCGTCCTTTAAGGAGAAGCATCCGCCTCAGACAGCTACAGCGGGCGGGGAACCGGAAAAAGGCAAGGCAGAAGTTGAGCAGGAAGAGGAAAAGCCGAACCTCGAAGAGCTCATGGCCGAAATGGAAGAGCTTGTCGGTCTGGAGCATGTCAAGAAAGACGTTAAGAATCTTATCAACCTCGTGAAGGTGCGTAAGCTGAGAGAGGAAAATGGTCTGCCGAATACAGCCATGTCTCTCCACCTTGTCTTCACCGGGAATCCCGGCACGGGCAAGACGACGGTTGCGCGTCTGCTTGCAGGGATGTATGCGGCTATCGGCGTGCTGAGCAAGGGCCAGCTGGTGGAAGTGGACAGGTCAGGCCTTGTGGCTGGCTATGTCGGCCAGACGGCTCTGAAAACCCAGGAAGTGATAAAGTCTGCTCTCGGCGGCGTGCTGTTTATCGACGAGGCCTATGCCCTCGCCGGCGGTGGAGAACAGGACTTCGGGAAGGAAGCAATCGAAACCCTCCTGAAGGCGATGGAAGATCACCGGGATGATCTGATTGTGATTGTCGCCGGTTATACCGACCCGATGGAAGAGTTTATCAACTCCAATCCCGGCCTGGAGTCACGCTTCAACAAATACTTTATATTCCCGGATTATAACGGGGAAGAGCTTTATAAGATCTTCCTTCTGCGCTGCAACAAGAACAGCTATGAGCTGAGCAAGAGCGCACAGAAGAAAGCAAAAGAAATCTTCAACGAGATGTATGAAAACCGGAGCGATAACTTCGGCAACGGGCGCGATGTTCGGAACTTCTTCGAGGATACGGTGGTCCGGCAGGCAAACCGCCTGGCTGCCATGGAAAACCCGACAAAAGAGGATCTGATCACCATCATTCCGAAGGATCTGCGGGAAGAGGAATAAGAAAAACAGCGTTTTGAGACTGTTCTTCTGCTCAAAGCGCTGTTTGATAAAAATTTTTTACGGAACCCCGTTATGAATTGAAATACCGAGAGTTTTCCCTGACTTTTCAGCTCGCGACGGAGCAGAAAAGGCGAAAGGCTATGTTGTCTTCACGAGCAATTGGCTGTGCATTAATAACGAAGTGACTGAATAATTCCGTTACTTGAACAGCTGCCGCGGCTTGT
>JAGCAN010000083.1 GCA_017652685.1 Oscillospiraceae bacterium | reverse complement strand
GGTCAGTGTGGTGATCAGCGTACGCTGTCCGGCTTCGATCTTCCCGTGGATCGATTCGATCAGATCGTCGATCTGCCCGTCCACCGGGCGGACAAAGATCTCCGGATCCAGCAGGCCCGTTGGCCGGATGACCTGTTCTGCTATCTGCCCGGCACGCTGCCGCTCGTACTCACCCGGTGTGGCGGAGACATAGATCCGCTGATGAATGCGTTTTTCAAATTCCTCAAACTTCAGCGGGCGGTTATCAAAAGCAGACGGGAGCCGGAAACCGAAATCAACAAGGCTGGTTTTGCGGGCTCTGTCTCCGTTGTACATGGCATGTACCTGTGGCAGGGTAACGTGGCTCTCATCAATAAAAAGGATAAAATCCTTCGGGAAATAGTCCAGCAGCGTCATGGGCGGGCTGCCGGGAGCACGGTCTGCTATCACGCGAGAATAGTTTTCGATACCGGAGCAGTATCCGATCTCCTGCATCATCTCAATGTCATACTCGGTCCTCTGGCGAATGCGCTGCGCCTCGATCAGCTTGCCGTTTTCCGTAAAGCGCTGTACCTGTTCATCGCACTCCTTCCGAATCCGTTCGATAGCGGCTGCCATTTTCTCCTTCGTGGTCACATAGTGGCTTGCCGGATAGATCACCGTGTGGGCAAGCGTACTGATCCGCGCACCCGTGAGGGGCTGGATCAGGGAGATCCTGTCGATCTCATCCCCGAAGAATTCGATCCGAACTGCCTTGTCATTCCAGTAAGCCGGAAAGACCTCAAGGGTATCCCCCCGGACACGGAAATTATTGCGCTCGAACGACAGATCGTTGCGTTCATAGCGTGCTTCCACAAGCTTTTGGAGAATCTCATCCATCGGCCTGGTCTGACCGGGACGCAGAGAGATGGCCATTCTGGCAAAGTCATCCGGTTCACCCAGACCGTAGATGCAGGAGACAGAGGAGACCACAATCACATCCCTTCGCTCCAGAAGAGAGAAGGTGGCAGAAAGGCGGAGCCTGTCTATTTCATCATTGATCGAACAGTCTTTCTCAATAAACGTGTCAGTATGCGGAATATAGGCCTCCGGCTGATAATAGTCATAATAAGAGACAAAGTATTCCACCGCGTTCTCCGGGAAAAACTCCTTGAATTCGCTGCAGAGCTGCGCGGCAAGGGTTTTGTTGTGGGAAAGCACCAGCGTCGGCCTGTTGAGGGCGGCAATGATATTTGCCATCGTGAATGTTTTTCCCGAGCCGGTAACCCCTCTCAGCACCTGTTCATCCAGGCCGTTTTCGAGCCCGGAGACAAGTGAACGGATGGCCTCGGGCTGGTCACCCATCGGCTGATAATTGGAATGTAAAACAAATTTATCCATAATGGAAGTATTATAACACTTGTGAAAACAATAGACAACCGTAACATTTTTTGTTATAGTAAGGCAAAATACCCCGCAAGGAAAGGAACATCACTATGGATATGAATGCCGTTGCGATATGGATTAACAATACCTTCGCAGCATTTGACCAGGCAATGGCCGTGCAGGTTCACAAACTGTATGAAATCGGAGGCGGATTTTTCACTCCGTTTTTTGAAATCATTTCGGAACTGGGCCATGGCGGGATCCCACTGATCATCATCTCCCTGATCCTGATGCTGTTCAGCAAGACAAGACGTTACGGCACAGCGATGCTGTTCGGCCTGGCTATCGGCGCTCTGATTACCAACTGCTGCCTGAAAATCCTCATTGCACGGGCAAGGCCCTATTCGGAGGAGACGAAAGCCTTTTTCAATACCGATCTTTACCAGAAGCTCTGGATGACAGTAGGCCAGAATGTGGAGAGCGACAAGAGCTTTCCCTCCGGCCACACAACCGCAGCTTTTGCTTCGATGACGGCGCTGTTTCTGACCGGGAACAAGAAATACAGCTGGACAGCCTTTATTTTTGCAATTCTGATGGCAGTGGCAAGGATTTATCTGGTCGTACATTTTGCGTCTGATGTGCTGGCAGGCGTCGCTGTAGGCGTGCTGGGCGGTATCCTCGGATCGCTGCTTGCTGGGATCATTCCGTCAAACTTTTACGACAGCCCGTGGCCGTTCGGCAGGCGGAGAAAGGCGGGTGGCAAGCATTGTTCGGCTTAGGGAAGCTCCGATTCCGCGGGCCGGACAAGACCAGAATCGACGACGCTGAACACATAGAAGACTACAAGTCTTCATCTTCTATCGGACGTGTCACACTGGGAAAACTCTGCCTCTACTACCGGGATCTCGGCAAAAAATACTATGTGCCTTACCCGTATATCGACCGCGCTTTCTGTAGGATCAGTGAATGCCAGCCGGATGACAGCCCGGCCTACTATTATTACCGTCTGATCCTTCTTCACGGAGAAAAGGAATTTGCCAACCTCATCTTTAACAAGGAAGAGGAAGTTGACACCATCCTGGAAAAGCTGCCGGAATTCAACCCGGAAATCAAAATCGGCTATCAGGCGCCGACCGACGGAAAACAGAAAGCGCGCTTTTCCTGAAACCAAAACACCCTGCAGTTCCTGCCAAAACGGCACAACCGCAAGGTGTTTTTAAATGTAACACAGAAACCTTTATTCGTTTTTTAGTGCGGAAGGAGCACCTACAATTCAGCACTAATATTGAGAGCAAAAAACCCCTACTGCGTCTCTTCCGTTTGTACAGGAACGGGAACAAAAATATAGTCCAGATCAGTCTCCACAGAAATCCCGGGCACCTCCCCGGTCAATGAGTACTGCCACATGTCAATATGGTAGTAAAAACTCGGATGTACAAGATCAGGCGGATTGCACGGCAGAGCCAGCCAGACTTTATAACCGGTCAGACGCGTGAGGTCATACCGGTAATAGCCTGTCGTACGGTTGTAATAGACGCACGGCTCATATCCTGCCCGGCGGATCGTTTCACAGAAGGCCACAGCACAGTCCGTCAGGGTGTTGACGTCAAGGTCGGCCGTACGGGCATTGTCGGCATCCACCTTTTCCCAGTCAAACACCACAGGCAGCGTGACGGGATAGTTTTTCAGATGCTCCACCACCCAGTTTGCCTCTTCAATGGCCTCCGTGACATTGATCGCCTGGGAAAAGAAGTAAACGCCCAGCTCCATGTCGCATCCCTTTGCCCCGGCATAATTGCGGTGGAAAGAGGAATCTTCAAACAGGCCGCCCTCAGTATAACCGCGGCGCCCGATGCGGAGGTAACAGAAGTCATACTTCCTCGTGCCGACCTGCTCCCAGTCAATCTGACGCTGGTGCTCGGAAACGTCAATCCCCTTCCGCAGTGTGTATGAAGTGCCAAGGTAAACTGGTTCCCCGTCAATATACTGAAAATCCTCTCTGGAAAAGTCATTGGCTTCAACACCCTCCAGAGGCGTATACCATATCCAGTCATATCCGTCAAACAGATAGACCTGGCCTTCGTGCGGGTCGACCGTAGGTTTGGGGCTGAAGACTGCACAGGCTGCAAGCAGAACGGAGAGCAGCAGTATCCAGATTGTCAGAAGCATCTTTTTCATGGCATTATCTTATCACAGATTCCGGAACAAAGCAAACAGAGCTTCTGCACTGCTCGAAAAAAGTTTTTCAAAAATCAAAAAATAGTGGTTGACAAAAAGCATCTGATTTGCTATTATAACCGGGCTGGTAAAACGCTGGTGTAGCTCAGCCGGTAGAGCAGCTGATTTGTAATCAGCAGGTCGGGGGTTCGAATCCGTCCACCAGCTCCAACAAATTTTATATGGGGGAATTCCCGAGTGGCCAAAGGGGACAGACTGTAAATCTGCTGGCAATGCCTTCGGTGGTTCGAATCCACCTTCCCCCACTTAAAACCCTGGTTTTTAACCGGGGTTTTTCTTTTTATCTACTTGCAAACAGCTGCATCATCAGGTAAAATGCGTTTTATGAACGTGCACAATCTTCGAGAGGAACGGAGTGAAAGAAACGCATGGCTAAAAAAGTACTGATTGCGAAACCTTTCTATCAGAAGTTCAGCCCTACCGGGTATCGGATGCTGCAGGAAAAGGGATATGAAATTGTTTCGACGGAGCTGGATCGTGACTACTTTCTGGACGAGCTGATTCCGCTGGTCGGAGACATTGACGGCTGTATTGCCAACTGCGAACCATGGGGTGAAGAAGCGCTGAGCGCTGCCCCAAAGCTGAAAATCCTGGCACGGTACGGCACAGGTATGAACTCTGTGGATACCGAGGCGGTCAGGCGGCACGGGGTGATGTGCACCAACTGCCCGGGCATTAATGCCAATCCAGTAGCCGAGCATGTGATGGCTATGCTGCTCGGGGCGCTGCGCGATCTGCCGAACCTGAGCGATTCCACCAAAAAGGGTCTCTGGAAAACAGGCATCTTCCGGGAGCTGACGGGAGCGACTGTCGGCATCGTCGGCTTCGGATTTATCGGGCAGCTCGTGGCAAAAAAACTCATGGGATTTGACTGCCGGGTACTTGCCTACGACATCGCCCCCAATCAGGAAGCGGCAGAAAAAACCGGTGTCACCTTTACCGGTTTTGAGGAACTGCTGGCACATAGCGATTTTATTATTCTGCTGGTGCCTCTTGTTCCGGATACCTTTGAAATGATCAACAGCGAAACTCTTCGGATCACTAAACCAGGCGCTGTTTTTGTCAGCGATGCACGCGGCGAAGTCGTCGACGAGGCGGCGATGTACGAAGCGCTGGTGAGCGGGCAGGTCTCTTACTTTGCAACGGATGTATTCGTGCATGAGCCGGCTACGCCGGAGAATACTCCCCTGCTGACGCTGCCGAATGTCATCGCTACGCCACACAACGGCGCAGAGACCTATGAAAACGGAGAACGCTGCGGAATCCTGACAGCACAGCAAATCATCGACGCCCTGGAAGGCCGGGAACCGGCTCATCGCCAGGTTTAGGAATCAGTTGGAAAAAACATTTCGATGGAGATGACAGCAATGGACGAAAACAACAACATGCTTCTGGCAGATCCTTCCGCAACAGCTCCAGACAAAGGGGAAACCGCGGAAACCATAAAAATGACTCCGGCATTCCAGGAGAACAACTGCTGCATCTGCAACGGAGATCTGGATGGAGGATATTCTGTTCTTTTCAACGCAAAAAACGGTGCGGAAGCCAGAATGTGCATGAAATGCCGAGAGGCCCTGCATGTGCTTTCAAAGTGTGAAGATCCGGACGACGTCCTGCGTTCCGGGCAGTATCTTGCATCCTATTATTTCTCCGTAGCCCCGATCGTACTGCCTTATCTGGACAACTTCCTGGAAAAGGGAGAGGATTACCTGCGCAAAAACCC
>JAGCAN010000082.1 GCA_017652685.1 Oscillospiraceae bacterium | reverse complement strand
CGTGAACCGCATATCGTTGACCTTGCAAACTTCCTGAACTCTATGGGAGCGGACGTGCGCGGGGCCGGTACCGACACCATTAAAATTTACGGTGTAGAGAAACTCCACGGCGGCACGTATGCTGTTATTCCTGACCAGATTGAAGCCGGTACCTACATGGTGGCAGCTGCCGCAACGGGCGGAGAGGTACTGATCAAAAACATCATTCCCAAGCATCTTGAGTGTATCAGCGACAAGCTGCGTGAAACCGGGACGATCGTTCAAAAGTATGAAGATGCTGTTCTGGTCAAAGGTGCTACGAACCTGCATAAGACGAATGTCAAGACGATGCCGTATCCCGGCTTCCCGACCGACATGCAGCCTCAGATGGCTGTGCTTCTCACAATGGCAAGCGGAACTTCCATTATCACGGAAGGCATTTACGACAATCGATTTAAATATGCCCAGGAACTTCAGAAGATGGGCGCTGATATTCATGTGGAAGGAAAAGTCTGCATTATTTCCGGGGTTGAGACGCTGACGGGTGCTCCCGTCATGGCGTGCGATCTCCGTGCCGGTGCAGCGATGGTCATAGCCGGCCTTTGTGCCGAAGGGGAGACCGTTATTGAGGATGTTCATTACATCGAGCGCGGCTATGAAGACTGTGTCGGCAAATTAAAACGGCTCGGTGCCGATATTTCAGCGGTGTGGTTCCCGGATCGGGACGATGCTCCTGCCAGAATCACGATTGCCGGCTGAACTGAATCTGAAAATTCCAGGGTGCTTTCAGCACCCTTTTTTTCTTATCACGATATATTCTTTATCTTTCTTTCCAAGCAAATTACCTGTACGAATATCGAGGTATTCATTCATGTTATCTGTCAGACTCATCTGTGTCGGCCGTCTCCGCGAAAAATTCTATATCGATGCCTTCAACGAATACACAAAGCGCCTGAATCCATACTGTCGTTTCGAATGCATCGAACTCCCGGAGGTCCGTCTTGGTGATCGCCCTTCTGAGGCGGAAATTGCTGCGGCTCTTGACAAGGAAGCAGATCTTGTGGTAAAAAGTATACCACAGGGCAGTTATCTTGTGGCGCTCTGTGTGGAGGGCAAAAAACTCTCCAGTGAGGATCTTGCTCTCGTCATCCGGCAGCGGGAGGGTTCCGGAAAACCGAAACTCTGCTTTATCATAGGCTCGTCTTACGGCCTGTCCGACAAGGTCAAGCGCAGTTCCGATCTATGCCTTTCCATGTCGGATATGACGTTCCCGCATCATCTGGCCCGTGTTATGCTTGCCGAGCAGATCTATCGCGGTTTTAAAATCAACGAAGGCTCTTCTTACCATAAATAAACTGTAATGTTGAAGGAGGATTTATTCAGATGTCAAATTACATGAAAGAATACCAGAAGTGGCTTGACAGCCCATCCCTTACGGAAGCAGAGTGGAGCGAGCTCAATGCGATTTCCGAAGATGAAAACGAAATCAAAAACCGGTTTTTTGCTCCGCTTGAATTCGGCACAGCCGGTCTGCGCGGAACCATGAAGACCGGGCTTCACAACATGAATATCCACATTATACGCCACGCTACCCAGGCTTTTGCCGATGTGATTTGTGCAGAAGGTAGTGAAGCCATGCACAAAGGAATTGCCATCGCGCATGACTGCCGGCTCAACAGCCGCCTCTTTGCCGAGGAAGCTGCCTGCGTTATGGCGGCAAACGGAATTCATGTCCGTCTGTTTGATGCGCTGCGTCCTACCCCGGAGCTCAGTTTTGCGATTATTCATTACGGCACGGCAGCCGGGCTGAATATCACGGCAAGCCACAACCCCAAAGAATATAACGGCTATAAGGTATACTGGTCGGACGGTGCACAGCTCCCGCCTCAGAAGGCAGAAGCCATTGCCAAACGCATGGAGGAGACCGATATTTTCAGCTGCTATAAGACCTGTGACTATCGGGAAGCCCTTACCGAGGGGAAGATTGAGCTTCTCGGCGCCGAGACGGACGAGCTTTTTCTCGAGCGTGTCCTCTCTCAGGCAATCGATAAACAGGTTGTCTCCGATGTGGCCGATGATTTTAAAATTGTTTATACACCGTTTCACGGCTGCGGGTATAAGCTCGTTCCCGAAGCACTGCGTCGCCTCGGCATCAGGCACATCTATCCGGTTGAGGAGCAGATGGTGATTGACGGCAATTTTCCCACGGTAGTCAGCCCGAACCCCGAAAATCCCGAAGGGTTCTATCTGGCGGTTGACCTTGCCAAAAAGGTCGGCAGTGACCTGATTATCGGGACTGACCCGGATTCCGACCGTATCGGCACCATGGTGCGCAATGCGGAAGGGGACTATGTCACCATCACCGGCAACCAGCTCGGTGTTTTGCTGCTGGACTATATTATCCAGGCGCGCAAAAAAGAGGGCACTCTTCCGGAAAATGCAGGCGCTGTGGCAAGCATTGTCACCACCGGCATGGCAAGGGTGGTCTGCGAGGAGAACGGCGTCCATTTTGAAGATACCTTTACTGGGTTCAAATTTATGGCTGAGCGCGTCGCTGCGTGGGAAGCTGCCGGCACCTGGAAGTATATCTTTGCCTATGAAGAGAGCTACGGATACATGGCGGGGGATTATGTCCGCGATAAAGACGCCGTAACTGCCTCCATGCTGGTTTCCGAAATGGCGGCCTTCTATTACAAAAAGGGAATGACGCTTCTCGATGCCATGCACGCCCTCTATGAGAAGTACGGCTGGTTTATGGAAAAAACGCTGAATCTTGTGATGCCCGGGGTTGACGGGCTTGAAAAGATGCGTTCTCTTATGGCGGGCCTGCGTGCAAATCTCCCTGCGAAGATTGCCGGTGAAACCGTGATCCGCACGCGTGACTATCAGGACGGCAGCATTTATGTTGCCGGCCTCGGCAAGGTAGATCATACGCCGATGAAAAGCTCCAACGTCCTCTACTTCGAGCTGGCGGACGGCTGCACCTTTATCATCCGGCCTTCCGGCACCGAGCCGAAGATTAAAATCTATATCCTTGCACGCGGAGCAGACCAGGCTGCCTGTGAAGAAAAGATCGGGCAGTATG
>JAGCAN010000081.1 GCA_017652685.1 Oscillospiraceae bacterium | reverse complement strand
TTGCCGTGGCACACAAAAAGTATCTTTGTCAAGTGCGATCAGCCTCCTGAAAAGCCGTATTCTGCCCCGTTTTGCCGCGATTTGCCGGGCAGAAAAAGTTGTTAATAATCTGTGATTCTGTCATGGAAAAAGCAAAATACGGCAAAATGCGGCAAGTCAATGCCGTCAATGGTAGTCAAATGGTAGTAAAAATCGTGGTGGTTTACTACCGTCAAGAAAGAAAACTCTTAGAACTTATGGCGGTCAGATTATACTACGATAATAATTCAACCGTATAACCCAATTCTTGTAATTGATTTATGATTCCTTCTTCACCAACAATATGTGCAACGCCAAATACCACAAAGGTCGTTTCATCATTTTCCAATTGCTGAATGACTTTATCCGTCATATGTTGGTTTCTGATAAGAAAACTCTTGTATAGCATATGCTGCCACGAATCTTCAACTGCTTGTCTCAAAGGCTCCAATTCAACTCGTTCAATTGCGGCAGCGTCTCCGTTACACCACATTTCATACAAAGCATTTACTTGTTTAGCGGCTTCCTCAACAGCAATAGCTTCGTTCAGAATATCGCTATATGCTTCTGAGGGCAAATCATTATATGTCAGTCTATACTGCTCCTCAGCGCTCTCAGCACCTAAAATGCTTTTTTTGTCTCGAAGAGCGTAGCCTAAAAATGCGCGATCTATGCCACAGTCTGCTAATAGAGCAGATTTTGTGTTGGCACAAAGAGTGAGAAGTCCTTGAAGTGTAAAGAAGCCTGCCTGATCAATATTGTTCATGTCAACAGACGGATACGCTTTTTGCACTATACGCTTCATGGAGGGGTACTCTTCTTTTACTGTCTCGACCGCCCGCTCTACGGTCTCTGCTCCAACGAGTGCTTCGGTTTTGTCTCTTGGAATTTCATAGTCAAAATCAGATGTGGTCTGATAATCTATCTCAAACATCACCGTATTACACTTCTCATAAGCGCTCATGATTTCCTTCGGTAATGGATAGATGTTCATTCTTCCAACATGAATTGAGCCCAAAACATAGACGGATGAATTTTCATCCGAAACTTTATAAAAGAGCGGACTTACAGTTACTTCCGCTTCTTTTTGACAAGCCGTTAAGGAAAACAAGCAGACAAGGAGTAAAGCAATTACAGTAAGTTTTTTGACATAACTCATTTTTGCTCCTTCACACCTCCGCCTGTCCATCATGCACGAAAAATTAAGTAGTTTATTATACACCATCACCACGGATTTTTCCACTATAAAAAAACGGCACTCTGCTGCGGCAGAGTGCCTTGCTGGTTTATAATCATGCACTGAAGTTTTTGAGTTGTTTAACTGTGCTTCGAAGCGTCCAAAGCGCTGAGCCCGTTAATACGCCAAACAGTCCGGACATCCCAGTTATCAGGAGTTGAGGCGGTTCGTACACTGTTTTATTGTTCAGATATCGACCGATCCAAGTCCAACCGGCGAAAACCAGAATACAGTACAAAAGATTCAGCCACGCGCGGTTCCTGAGCTCCTTCAGCCAACGACGCCGCTGTTCTTGATAGATTTCTGTTGTAGCCGAAAGGAGTTCAGCGCTGTTGTTTTCATTTAGACCCAATAAATCCGCGGGCGTGGTATCTAAAGCGGCGGCCAGAGGTTCCAAAACTGTCAGGTCGGGAAAGTTTTTACCGCATTCCCATTTGCTCACTGCTTTATCCGTTATATGAAGTGACTCCGCAAGTTGTTTTTGTGTTAAGCCTTTTCTTTTACGCCGAGCCGCAATACGAACACCAACTTCTACAGAATTCATATATTCACCGCCCTTCGGGTTTTGTCAATAAGGATAGAGAAAAAAGTAAATTATTTTTATGAGGTTACAACATCGGATTGAATAAGGCGCAGTACCTTGTCGGTAAAGGTTTCCCGGCTGGTCTGGCTGAAATGGAAATAAATATCAAAGGTCGTACCGCCAACGGTCTTTACCATATCGGGTGGCGGTACGTCCGGGGCGGGTGAAGCGTTGCCGCCCGCCATCACGGGCAGGGGGATGGCCTTGCCCTCTCTGCTGGTGCTGTCGCTCCCCTCCGGGGCGGGGATGGTGCTGGTGATCGTCATGCTGGGGTCGTAGGTCATAGGCTCTCCTTTCATCATTCATCAAAGTTAATCCACGTGAGCGCCATTTTGCCGCCCACGTTGGAGTGGGGGAAGGGGAATGTATTAGTCCCCCTTTGAGGACTGTCCACAAGCCCCCTGATTGCAAGGCTTTTCAGCCTCTAAATGTCCACGCCTGCGGCGTTCCCGTTCGCTGGCAGCTTTCTTTCTCCGGCGCACATTGGCGGCGCACTCGTCACAGTATTTGCCCCGATTGGAGCGCGGCACGAACATCGCCCCGCACTCGGCACAGGGCCGCGCCTGTCCTCGGTGGAGCAAGGCGGCACACAACCCCTTGTCTGTTGGCAGGACGGCGGCGCGGAACCATTTACAGACCAGGGAATAGGTGATACTCTGGACGCAGACACAAGGCTCCCAGCCGTCATCAAGAGCAAGACAGTTGCCGCCGTCATAATTGCAGCAGTCATGCACCAGCCGCCGGACGGCTCGGTACTGCTGGTAGGTCAGTCGGGGAATGCCGTTCACCGCTCCACCTCCCGGCGTTTCTGCTGGGTCTGCTCCTGCTGGTGTATGGCAGCATCGGCGTTCCGCTTCACCTGTTGAAGCCGCCGCAAATCGTCTTGGATAGGCTTGTACTGCTCATACTCGGCTGTGTACTCCTGGTGAAGCCTCGCCTGTTCCTGTTCCCACGCATGAACGGGGATTTTACCAGCAGGGGAACGGTGCTTGTCCAGCTTCCGGCGGGCCATGTGGAACGTCCTCAACTCGTTCTCATGCTCCCTCTCGAATTTTTCCCGCTTGCCCTTCCACTTGATACCCTGCAACTCGTCATAGACGGGCTTGGTGTCTCGGTAGAGGTCAACAAGGCGAAGCAGTTCCTTCAATTCGTTCAGACGGTCACGCTTCGCTTTCATGGATGTGTTGATGGCCTCCGTTCGTTCACTCTGGGCGGCGATATGGGTCTCTAAATCTTCCAGCGTAGCGATGCCCCTCTCGGTCAGAAAATTGATGGCCTCGGCAAAACCTTTAAGATTTCCAATCCTGGCGTTGCGGCTCCATGCTCCGGCGTTCCGGCCCTCATAGTAGTCGGTCAGCAGGGCGGCAAGGGTCGGGGCCTGGGGCTTGCTCAATTCTTCTTTTATGGCCTTAATCCAATCCGTCAGGCCGGCGATTTTCTTCCGAATATCCCGCAGAATGTTGTTGGCCTTTTTTATCCAGCGGTTCAGATCGCCCTTGTCGGTGGGGATGCCCTTGGCCTCCATCTGGCGGACGGCCACGCCCTCATGGACGGTGGGCAGCAGGTCAAGGCCCTGACGCTCATAGGAGCGGTGGTCGATGCGGCAGGTCAGCCCCTTTTCCTCAAACTTGGCGTTCACCATAGCGGCCCACGCCTCCCGCCAATGTTCCAGTGTTTCCGGGCTTCCCCAGTCGGTAGTGGGAACAGCGTCAAAGAGGGGCTTGCCGTCCTCTCCCATAATGCGGTTCCCGTCCTCGTCCAGACGGTAGCGGCGGCGCTGCTTGCACCCCCATTTGCCGTCTGGCTCAATGGGCCGGATGGGGCAGAGAACATGAAAGTGCGGGTTAGGAATACCGCCGTCCTCCTTGTCCGGCTGGTGGATGGCAAAGTCGGCAATCATGCCCCGGCCCACAAGCTGCTCCGAAACAAATTGCCTTGCAAGAGCGATGTTTTCCTCCAATGAAAACTCGTTCTGCAAGGCAATGTCAAAGCTATATGCAAGCTGGGCTTTCTTGCCGCGCTCGGCCTTCTCCACGGCGTTCCAGAGGGTGGCGCGGTCTTGGTACTGGTTGGGGGCCTGGGGCGGCAGGAGAATGTCTGTGCAGACCACGCCGCCCTTGTGGGTGTAGTCGCTGACCTCGCCATAGTATTCGCTATACAATTTCTCCCCGGCTCGGTAGGCGGCGGACGTGACAACAGACTGTCCCGCGCTCCGTTTGACCTGGGTAACGTGGAGATGGAACAGGGCCAATTATCCGCTTTCCTGCTGGTCAGTGGCTTGGCTCACCAGGGCGGCAACTTCCGGCAGGGAAAAGACCTTTTCCATCAAAAGAAAAAAGGCCCTTTCGCTCATGCCGCGCACCTCCGGGGCGATACTCTCCACCGCTCCGCCACGGGTGATAAGTCGGTGGTTTCGCTTCTTCCTTTCGCCTTGGGTGTAGTAGCGGATGCGGTTCTCATACCGCTGGCCTCTGTGCTGGTACTGCTCCAACTTAGCGGTGGCCTCAGCATACTCTTTCTCTAATTCTTCGCGTGACTTGTCCATCGTGTTTGACCTCCTTCTTGGCAAAACAAAAGACCGTCTACCTGCTGTGTCGGGTAAACGGTCAAGGGTAACGGTATTCGGTTTTAGCCTCGCTGGAAAGGTGCAGACGCAGAGCGGATGTACCTTTCCAGCGAGGGCGCAGGGATAGCCGCAAAGCGGCGCAAGGGGCGCAGCCCCTTGTACGGAGCGGAGCGACGCAAACGGCCCGGACTTTCGGAAGTCCGGGCCGTAGCCTCGCAGAGCGCACGATACATGGTCGCAGACCATGTATAGAAGTGCGCCCTTTGTTCCAAAGGGATTTTATAAGTCCATCATTGATGGGAGAATTTTGTTGAACATATGGCGCACCTTATCAATCCGGGTGTTTGGGCGGCGTGGCTGAAAAACTGGTTCGCCGCTGGCGATTTGATACCCCTTCAATTCTGTTAAACAAACGCTTCTCCCGTTTGTATAAAAGGTGAGGTCATTGCGGTACTCTTGCACACAGCGGGCAGGGATTTCGCCAGTAAAAATCACCTCGCTGTTTTTAACCTGGGTCGTTTCAATACTCGCGCAATATTTTGGTGCGTCATGATAAGCTCTGGAGAGATATTCCTGCGGCGCATAGAGTGTAAAAGAAAGATATGGTTCCAATAGCTGCGTCCCCGCCTTTTTCAACACCTGCTCCAATACAATAGGTGCCAATGACCGAAAGTCTGCGGGAGTGCTGACCGGACTATAATAAAGCCCATACTCAAAACAGATTTTACAGTCCGTTACCTTCCATCCATACACGCCTTGTTCCAGACCGTAGCGGATACCATCCAATACAGCGTTTTGAAAACTCTGATTCAAGTATCCAACGGAAACTTTGCTCTCATACTGCACTCCGGTGCCAAGGGGGAGAGGGGTGACGGACAGCCCGATGGACGCCCAGAATGGATTGGGCGGCACTTCGATATGAATGGTGTGACTTACCGCTTTCAATGGCCTCTCCATATAGATGACGGTAGGTTCTTTTGCAGTTGTGTTGAGCTGATATTTTTCCACCAGAAGATCAGAGATAATTTCCAATTGTACCCGGCCCAAAAAGGAGAGAATGATCTCATGGGTCACAGCGTCTACTTCATAGCGCAGAAGCGGGTCGGTATCCGCAATTTCTGTCAAGGCGTTTAACAAGCGTTCCCTCTGTTCTGGTTTCTCTGGTGCAATTGTTGTCCGCAGCAAAGGGAGAGGATTGTCGCTCCACGTTTCACGGGGCAGCAGCAGTTTGTTTCCCAGCACATCATTCAGCCGCAAACTGTCGCAGGGTACAATGACGATCTCGCCCGCATGGGCAATCTCTGTTCGGACAATCTCACCCTTTGAGGGGATACGCATTTCCGTAATTTTCAGTTTTTCTTTCCCTGCCAAGGCTACGGAATCCCGCAAATGAAGCGTACCGCTATACAACCGCAGATAGGCAAGGCGTTGGCTCTGGTTTGCGTACTCAACTTTGAACACAGTTCCGCACAATTCAGAGCTGTTCTGCCCGGTGGGTGATTGGAATGTATCTGTGACCGCTTCAATGAGTTGTCGGATTCCCAAGTTTACCTTGGCACTGCCATGATAGACCGGAAACAGAGAGACGCTTTGGATTCTCCTGTTTTCCTCCCGCAGAAGTTCTTCTTTGTCCATTGGTTCTCCGGCAATATATTTCTCCAACAATTCATCACAGTCCGCAATCACGGTATCCCAATTCTCCAGCCCCATGTTTTCCATGATGGATATATCCGGGGAAAGCTGCACGTTCTGCTTAATAATCATATTTGCGGAGAGCTTATCTCGGATAGACTGATACACACCTGGCAGGTCAATCCCGTCCTGGTCGATTTTGTTAATAAAGATAACAGTTGGGATTTTCATTACTTGCAGAGCATGAAACAGAATACGGGTCTGCGCCTGAACGCCGTCTTTTGCAGAAACAACCAAAATCGCTCCGTCAAGAATGGCAAGGGAGCGATAGACCTCCGCTAAGAAATCCATATGCCCAGGAGTATCCACAATGTTGACCTTACAATCGTGCCACTGAAAGGAAGTGACCGCCGTTTGAATGGTGATTCCACGCTGCCGCTCTAAAAACATGGTGTCCGTTCTCGTTGTTCCCTGATCCACACTGCCGGGCGCCTCGATTGCTCCGCTGGTATATAACAGGCTCTCCGTCAAGGTCGTCTTACCTGCGTCTACATGAGCAAGAATGCCAATATTGATGATTTTCATATGATTGTCCTCCATACAAGGCCCAGAAGGGCGCAAAAATCCCCAGCGACAAATACTTTTACCGCTGGGGATGATAGGTAGGACACACATGAAAACTGCGGCCAAGGCTGGCCGTTGTCTATCACGATATGAAATGAAAAGGCAAAAGTATTCTTAAATTGGGTACAAAAACCAAGCCCTCTCCTTGAGGACGTTTGTCTTTGTTCCCATTATCAAATTTTATTTAAGAATACCTTGCCGCATATTGATAAACTCCTTTGCTTGGATTTTTATAGTATAGCATATCAAATTCCCAAAAGCAACCCTGTTAAGATAAATTTTTTCTGTCACTGCACCTCCATATCTCTCTCGTGTATACGCCATACGCAACTCTTTTCAAAAAAGAAGTGGACGCGCTGGCAAAGCTGTGGTAGAATGAAACGAAAGAAGGTGAGGATGGTGGAGCTCAAAACGACAATCGCCCAGGGACTGCACGTCACAGATGACAGCGCGGGTTATGATGCCGCCTGTAAGCGTGTCCTGTCTGAAAAGGCAATCCTGGCGCGGATTATGAAGTCCTGCCTGGAAGAATACAAGGATTGCGATGTCAATGATATTGCCGAGAAGTACATTGAGGGCCAACCCCAGGTGTCCGCCGTCCCGGTGCTGCCGGACGAGGGTGGCACAGTCATCAGCGGCATGGACACCGAGGACATATCGGTGCGCGAGGGGACAGTCACCTATGACATTCGCTTCCGCGCCATCGTTCCCGACTCCGAGGAACAAATTGCCCTCATCATCAACGTGGAGGCCCAGAACGATTTTTACCCCGGCTATCCGCTGATAAAGCGTGGCATATACTACTGTTGCCGCATGATTTCTTCCCAGTACGGCAGGGAGTTCACTGGCTCCCATTATGAGAAAATCAAGAAGGTCTACTCCATCTGGATTTGCATGAAACCGCCGCAGTATCGAGAGAACACCATTACCCGGTATCGGCTGGTGGAAGAATATCTGGTCGGCGAGGGCAAAGAACCCATCAGGAATTATGATTTGCTGTCCATCATCATGCTGTGCCTTGGCGGGCCGGATGGGTCAAATTATGACGGCGTATTGCGGATGCTGGATGTGCTTCTCTCCAACGAAACCAGCGAGGCGGAAAAGCGGAAAATTTTGCAGGACGATTACGACATTCAAATGACGCAGACAATGGAAAGGGAGGTGTCGGTCATGTGTAATTTGAGCAAGGGCGTTGAGGAAAAAGGCGTTGCTAAAGGTATCTTGTCCTCTATCAAAAACCTCATGGAAACGATGGGGCTGACCATTGAACAGGCTATGGCGGCGCTGAAAGTCCCGGAGGGCGAACGTCAGAAATATATGGATTTGCTGGAACGGCAGTAATGACAAAAACGCCACGGACTATCGTTGTCCCTGGCGTTTTCTGTATCTACGTTAGCTGACTTGAGCAGCTTCGGCTTCTGCCTGTTTCTTCCTGTGGTAGTTCTCCCGCCTCGCGGCAAGCATACGTTCATACCGGGCCTGGGCTTCGGGATCTCCGGCGGCAGCGTCCGCATACATTTTCTGACGGGACTTCTTTACCGCTTCTGACTGTTGCGCTCTCTGCTGCGCCAACTCTGCCGCCGCTACCGGGTCGGTTTCGGCGCGGGCTTTCAAATCCTGCAAAGCCGCCTTTTTCCGATTGCGATGGGCTTCCAGCCGTTCCGCTTCTTCTAGGGTGAGAGGCAAACCTGCCTCGGCACATCTGGCAAGTTCTTTCAACGTCCGCTGTTGGGGCTTCGGGGGCTGTGCGGACTTCTGCCTGTCACGCCACGCTTTGTGCTGCTCGGCTTTCTTCTGGCGGTGCGCCGCAAGCCGCTCCGCTTCCTCCGGGGTGAGATCGGCTCCATCCAGCTTGGCGAGTTCCTTCAGTGAGCGTTTGCGAGGCTTCTCTGGCTGACTGGCCTTTTTCTTGTCGCGTTGCTTCTGCTGATAGGCCCGATTGCGCTCTAACCGCCGTTCTTCCTCCGCCTGTTCCTCCGGGGTCAACAGGCCCGCCCGCTTCCTCGCGGTAAACTCCCGGCGCTCCTGCTTGTACCTCTCATACCGAACCTGGGCAAGCACCTGGGAGCGTTCCTCTTTCTCTGCCTGTTCCTCCTGCTGGCGGCGTTCTTCCTCCTGCTCCATCGGGGTCACAATGTCGGCGGGAACCTCAAACGCGCCAATGAAATTGAAATAGAAATCTAACCGCTGACGGCGCTGCTTTCCCCGTCCGTTGCCCTCATGGACAACGATTTTCTCGATAAACTCATTGAGAATGGGCGTAGTCAGTTCCGAAAAATCGGTGTACCGCTTGGCAAGGTCGATAAACTCCGTCATTCTCACCCGGTCGGCGTTCCAGTTGTCCAGCAAGCCCTGCCACTCCGTCATGGAGGCTTCCAGCGCGGCCTGTTCCTCGTCATACTCGGCAAGGAGACGGCTGAAATGCTTATCCGGCAGCTTGCCCGTGGCGTTGGCCTCGTACAGCTTCTTCACCAGTCCGTCCAGTTCGGCGTGGCGCTTCTTCGCCTGGACAATCTGTTTCCGGCAATCCTTGACTGCTTCCTCCTGGCGCAGACTGGATGCCTTTCGAACCCGCTGAACAAACTCCTGCTCGTTGTTGCGGACATACCAGCTTATCCGCTGGATGGCGGAGAGGATCGCCGCTTCCAGCTTTTGCGTGGCAACATAGTGAATGGTGCAATCCTCCATAGGTGCCCGGTATCTGGAACAGGTGAAAGCATCGTCAATGTACTTGCCTTGGACAAGACTGTTGTGGTGGGTCAGCTTTGCGCCGCAGTCGGCACAGTAGAGCAGTCCGGTTAAACGGTTAGGGGCATTACTCCGCTTGGGTGTCCGGCGCTTGGTTTCCCGCAAACGCTGAACATTGTGCCACGTTTCTTCGTCAATGATGGCGGGGACGGCTCCCTCAAATACAAATTGTTCCTCTGGCATTGTCCTGCGGGTGCTTTTAGTCTTGTAGTTCTCACAGACAGTCTTGCCCAGCACCTTGCGCCCCAGGTACTCCGGCCTTTTAAGAATATAACCCAGGGTGGTGGCAGACCATGCGTAGGGGTCGCGGTAGCTGTTGGCTCGAACAGGACAGCCGATACGCTTCCAGTGTTCGGAAGGGATGGGGATTTGCTCGGCCCGCAGCGTTCGGGCGATGCCGTTGACGCTCTGACCGTCCATGACCATCTGAAAGATGCGGCGCACAACGGCGGCAGCTTCCTCGTCGATCACCCACTCGCCCTTTTCTTCTTTTGAGGCGAGATAGCCATAGGGGACGGCCCCCGAACAGCGCAGGCCCTTTTCCATTCTGGACTTGAAAACGGTCTTGATTTTGCGGCTGGTGTCAGCAACGTACCACTCATTTATCACATCCCGGAAGATGGACATAATATCAAATCCATTGGCGGTGTCCAGGTTGTCATTGGCGGCGATAAAGCGGACGTTGTACTCGTCAAAGGTGCGTTTGAGCAAGCCGACCTCCACCACGTCACGGCCTATTCTGCTCTGGTCTTTGACAATGACGGTAGCCACATTTCCGGCCCGTATCTCGTCCACCATAGCGTCCAGGCCGGGCCGCTTGAAGGTCGTTCCCCGCACCCCGTCATCGGTGAAGTGGCGGACATTAGTGAAGCCATTTTTTCGGGCGTAGTCCTCCAGGATGCGCTTTTGATTTTCTACGGACACGCTCTCGTCAGACCGCCCATCGTCGTGAGATAACCTTTCGTACAATGCTGTGATTTTACCCTTTTGCTCCTGCTTCCTCATGTGTGTAACCTCCTGTTTTGTATTTTCACGACCTTTCTATCCTTATTATAGTGACCCTTCTCCTGCATTATAACAGAAAGGCGGAAAAAGTCACCCGAGAAAAAGTAGAATCGGGCTTTATACCGCCCTGAACAGTTTTTGCGTGGGCTGTTCCTTCCCGGCGAGCTTTTCCTGCTCCCGGCGGGCGTTCTCGGCTTCCTCCATGCGGCGAAGTTCCTCGGCGGCGTCTTCCAAGCCCAGGTGGGTATAGGTGTTGAGCGTGACGCCGATATCGCTGTGCCCCATGAGGTATTGGAGCGTTTTCGGATTCATGCCCGCCTTGGCCTGATTGCTGCAGTAGGTATGGCGGCAGACGTGCGGGGTGATATTGGGCATTTGGACCCGGTAGATATCGTTGTAGCGCTTGACCATATGGTTGAACCGGTGCTCCCAGTGCATGGCCACTTCCGGCAAGCAGTCCTTGTCCAGAAACAGAAAACCGCTGCGCCCGTCGACCATGCGCTCGATCCTGGGGGTTGGCCGGTCCTCGATGATGGCGCGGAAGCATTGCTCGACGTCCGCAGTCATCGGGAGCTTGCGGGTTCCAGCGTGGGTCTTGGTCTCCTGAATCACAAGCGTCATATCCGCGCTCCGCTGGAGCTGGTGATCAATGTTGATCAGGTGATGCTCAAAGTCGATATCGCTGATTGTCAGCCCACAGAACTCCGAAATGCGCATGCCGGTATGGAACAGGATATAAACGACCTCATAGTATTTGCAGTAGCAATTGTCGTCATGGACGAATTTCAGGAACTTCTTCATCTGGTCCCGGGTGATGGCTTCTCTGGTTACACTGTCGTTTACCACCACACCGGCAAGTTCAAAGCCGAAGGGGTTCTTGTTGAGCAAATCATCATCAACGGCCATCTTGAAAGCCGGGCGAAGGACCCCGCGCACGGTCTTGACTGTCGAGTAGCCTTTCCCGTCCTGTTGGAGCTTGATCAGAAAGAGCTTCGCGTCCGAAGTCTTCACCTCGCCGATCTTTTTAAGAGCAAATTCTTCTTTCTGCAGAAGATTGACCACGAAGTTATAATTCATGAGCGTGTTTGGCCTGACGCCTGTTTTGGTGGCGAGGTAGCGTTCCACCAATTCCAGCACGGTCATATTCTTCTGCGTCGGATCGAGCAGCGAGTCAAGATCCCGCCCGATCTGCTTCTCAAGCTCGCGCAAAGAAGGACCGGGCTTCTTCCCCTGCGGGGTAGTGTCGGTAGGCTCCAAGCGCCAACTGTAGACGAATTTGATCTTGCCGCCCACATAGTATTTGAACTGGTACTTGCCGTCGGCTCTGACCGATTCGCCGTTCCTGAGCACACGGTGTTTTGAGTCACGCCTTTTGGGGTATGGGTGGTTTGCCATTTTTCAAAGCCTCCTTTGTCTCCGGATGGAATCTGAGAAAAGCTTCAAACTCCGCCCTCAAGATAAGTGTTCTGGTATTGTACATTGCGATGAACGGTAGACCCGTAGCCTCGTTCAGAAATCGGAAGAATTTACGTCTGCTCAATCCGTAGAATTCAGCAGCCTCGGATGGATTAAAGACATCCTTGTCTCCCAGCGCCGGTTTCTTCACAGCGACTTACCGCCTTCCTCTGTTTTCAAACTGCTGATAATGTATTCTTCACAGCGGCTGCGAATGATCAGAATCCGATTGCCATGCATAAGGGCGAACGAATCAAAATGGTCTTCCGCAATGCGCCGCATATTTTTTTGCCCGATATTGAAGTACTCCGAAGCCTCGTTTATCGTAAGCAGGAACTTGTCCTTCACGGGGATGCTTTCTTTCATAATGGGGCCTCCTTTTCCGAGAAAACTAACCCTTCGGCGGTGTCCTATCTATCACTCTGAAGGCCCCGGAAGTCAACTACTTTTTGCCAGATAAACGCTATTTATACCGTGGTCGACTGAGCAAGAAACTGCTCGAATTTTGGACGGATGATAAGAAAGCGATTCCCGCTCTCCACAGCAAAACGCCCCAGGTTTTCTTCGGCAAGCCTGCGCAGCTTCTTGTTGCCTATATTGAAATAGATCGCGGCCTCCTTGATGGTCAGAGCGTATTTCTCGCTGAGAGGAAGGACAGGGTTTTCAGTGGTAGGAATGTCGTTCATATGTCATGCTCCTTTATTCTGATCTGCCTTCCTATGCCTGCAAATCGGCCGATTTTATAATCGCTCGGCCTTTTTGGGCAGAAAAAAAGAGCCTGCCGACTATCCCGGTATGGGACAGCCGACAGGCTCAAACGTTATGCAGTCAGGAGCGCCTTCCATGTATCTGAACCGATGATGCCGTCGGAGGTCAGATTTCTCTTTGTCTGGAAGCTTTTCACAGATTTCTCCGTTGTGGGGCCAAACTCACCATCGGCGGTCTCACGTCCTGCCCGGAGAGGACCGCCGCAGTAGTAGCCCTTGTCGATGAGCAGGATCTGCGCGTTCTTCACCGCTGTGCCCTCTGCTCCATTCTTCAACTGAGGCAGACCGACCTGACAGCTCACGGTCACCGGCGTCTCCGCTGCCGGGGTGGGCGTCACCGGCGTGGGATCGGACTCGCCATACAGCGGGTGCCCGTACCCGGCAATATAGCTGCTGGAACGGTTGTAGGTGTTCTTCTTCACCTGATCGGAGCTGTTGCCCTCGACCGTCACGATGGTGGAGTCAGTCACTTCGACTACGATGCCGGTGTGGCCGATCTCGCCGCCGGACTGAAAGAATACCTGATCACCGACCTTCGGGTCGCGGTTATACCGCCCTCTCTGCTGGTAGTACTGTGCTGAGAAGATGCACCCGGCCCCGAGCGGACCAGATTGGCACTGGATGCGCTGGCCCTCGACCGCTCCGTAGGCTTTGAAAAAGCACCAGTCCACGAACACATCACACCAGGCATAGCCATTCTTGTTCCCGTTGTAATAGCCCGCGGCAGCGAGGTCGCGGGCATACTTGGTCCAGTTGGCGGCACCGGCATTGGCGGTCTTGTCATCAAGAGAGGCGTTGGACGCTTTCTCCCGGTATCCGACCTCCGCCAGCGCGATGGTGACGATATCACTCGGTTTGCTCATGATCTTCCTCCTTCTCCGCCCGGTTATGAAGCTGCTCAAGCACGGCTTTCAGTTTCTCCGGGATGGGCAGGCCGAGATGCGCAGCATTCTCGATCAGGGAAACACCTTCATTGGACAGGTAGAAGAAGATCACCGCTGTGCGGAGCACACCGATGCTGCCGAGCACTTGAACGTCGAGCAGATGCCCAACGCCGACAAGCGCGAAGATGAGCACCTTGCGGAAAATGCCACGAAAGCCGATAGCGGACGAGAGCTTGTGGTCAGCAATCGCGGCCATTACACCGGTCGCATAATCGAGAACCACGAATGCCAGCAGCGTGTACAGAAGACCATCACAGCCCCCGAGAAAGTACCCAAGCCAGCCGCCCACTGCGGAAAAGATAAGCTGAATTACAGTCCAAAATTGCTTCATCTTTCAAATAACCTCCTCATAAAAAATGAGCCGCTGCGGCGACTCTTCCTGGTTAGTTGTTCCCGTCGATCAGGTCAACGAGATGGAATACATAGGTTTTGAGATTTGCCGTCCCGGCGTTGTCCTTGGAGATGGTAATGAAACCATCAGACTCGGGAGTGAAAATAACATAGGCATACGGGGCCGGATTGCTGACGTTAATAACGGTTTTGCCGGTTACTTTTTCTGTCGCTACGGATGTATCCTGAGCAGAAAACATTGCCCGGAATCTGGTTCCGACCATGCCGCCCAGAGAGATGAGATATCTCCGGTTCGCGGTCACCCGGTAAACGTCGGAGTAGCAGACTGTATCACTCCCAATCGTCCAGGCACCGTTTTGGACATAACCGCCGGACAGATCAAAGAAATGAGGTGTGAGCAGTCCGGTATGGATATTGACGGTGAACTCGGAATAGCCGTCAGCCCCTTCATCGACAGCGCAAAATGTCCCGTTCTCAGTGACGGTTTTTTCTATGAACACAGGAGCAGGCCCATCCCTCGGCGTGACAGAGAGCCTGCACGTGAGATGGATACCAGGCGAAAGCCGTCCGACCAGTTTTCCGTCCATCAGTCCACCTCCTCCGTCACGGTGAACTTGGCACGATCAATAAAAGTGCAGACCGTGCCGCCCTCCATCGTGATCTGAACGTCGTAGACATACGGAGCGCCGCCTGCTTTGAGCGCCTTTGTCTCTTCAGCTTCCAGCCGCAGGTTCATCCCATTGTGCGGGATTTCCTTGCAGATAAGCGGCTCCGCGTCCGTGTATCTCTGCTTGAGAGCAAAGCGGATAACGTCTCCGGTCAGAACTGTATAAGGGGTACCATCCGGATATAGAATCTCGATGGTAATGTCGAGCGTATCCCCGCGGGTGACGGAGATGCTCGTTCCATTGATCGTAACCATAGCGCACCTCCTCAGAACAAACCGCCGAGAGTCAGCGGGATTCGCGAGGTATCAATGTCATCGACCCAAGACGGGCGCTCGGGCGGAGTCATGGTTTCCGTCACCTTCAGCCATGCAATATACCAATTCCGCAGTTCGCGCCACTGGCTAAGCGTCAGAGTAGAATACCAGATCCACCCACGATTCACGACAGAGAAGCATTCCTTCTCCCGGCGTATCCGAAGAGAGGATTTCTGCTCCTCCCGTTGATTGGATTCCTCTTTTTCCGTGTCCCGCACCAGCTTCCCCTCGGAGAGCTTATAGCAGAAACAGTTGTCCAGAAAGGCATCAAAGTCCTCCGGGGGATCGTACTCGTCACCGCCGTTGTCTCCGACCATGCACCAGCCGTTGACATACCCGTTTTCATCAAAAGTAACTTTCATAAGCCCTCCTCAGTTCACGCCGTAAACGGCGACTATCTGTCCGGAACTATTACGGCCCTTGTACACCAGATAGCAGGTGCTCCCGGAGTAGTAAAGGTTGAAGGAATAGTAGTAGGATTCGTCAGTGATCTGGTAAGCCACAGCACTGGTAGTCAGTGCGGCTCTTGGAACCACAATCGGCGTTCTGGAGCCAGAAGACGCGGGCTGTCCGATGATGATGTACCAGTTGTAGCTACCGTAGTTAAATGAGCAGCTTCCTGTCGTCACGGTCCCGCTGTAGAGCAGCGTGACGCCAAGACCGAGATTCGCCCTCGCCCCCGCCGCTGTTGTAGCTCCAGTCCCGCCATAAGCAAGCGCCAGCGCGTTTGTCAGGGAGATGCTGTCCCACGAATTCCGGTCATAAGCCGCTTTTACCGCGGATGCTGTTGCCGCCAGCGCCGTGCTGGTAGACGAGGTGCTGCTTGTCAACCGGGTCAAGCCATAATAGGCGGTAGTGGCAGTGTTAAGCGTAAAGGCTACAAAGTACGTGCCATCGTAAATAAAGAGCACCGTCTGCAGCGGCTTCCAGGCATACGTCACGGGAAGATAGTTGTTGTAAGTGACGATGTATTTCAGCCCTGTTCCGTTGACGTTCATTTTGACCTGCTGCACCGTGTTGTGGTTGGTAAACTTAATTGCCACCACCGCACCGGTCTTCAGTTCAAAGTTCCCCGGGACAGTAGCAATCTTATCCCCGTCATCCGCAGCGGTTTCACAGGTGCCGAGAGCGATGCCTCCCGCGGCCTGTGCGCGGATGTACTCTGCCAGAAGCATCCCATAGACCTTCACATCCCAATCCTCGGAAACCTCAAAGCAACTGTCCGTCTCCGAGACTTTGCCTACAGCAAGTCCCGTGCCTCCGGCTTTGAAGTCCATGAGCACAGATGCGGTGGACAGGCTGTCCACGACCGTGACCGTTCCGAAAGCGTCCGTTAGCGTAAAGCGGACATCATAGGAATAGTCGACGCTCAGGTTCCCACCGCCGAAGATGAATTGTGTGCCGCTGGTAAAGGTTACGCCTGCATTCGTATAGGAGGCATCCGAGGACTTCTTATATGCCACGGTGGTCGTGATCGTGTTCTTTCCACTGCAGGACCAGTAGGAGAAGTTTATTGTGCTCTTTGCGTAGGTGCCGTTGGAAGACGACGCTCCTGCGCTCGTACACCTCTGGGTGGAATAGCTGTTGAAGCGCGGAGCGGCATAGGCAACTACGTTGATCGTGACGGTCGCTTCATCTGACCAGCGGCCACGGCTGTCACAGACTTTTCCGGTGAACGTGATGGAACCGGACGTGTTGAGGAAGCCGGTCGTCACAGAGGATTGCGTATAGGAAAGCCCTCCGCCCGTGATGCTGTAGGAACTGATCGTGGAACCTCCTGCCCCGGCAGCGCCGGTGATCGTCAGCGTCACTTTGCTCTTCGTCTGCACGTAAATGCCCCAGCTTGATGGCACAGTTCCATCAACCCGGGTTGCCGTGATGCCCGTGATCGTGGGCTTGATGCTCGCCGGAACAGACAGCGTAACCGTTGTCGTACTTGTGCCAACCAGCGTGTTCCCGTTGTAGGTATAACAGGTCAGTGTACAAGTGCCGCTGGTGCTGTTGGGGATCTGCGATGCCAGGGATGTAGGCGGCGTCCATGAAACGGAAGTTGATGTCGTCTTTGTAGCAATCGTTCCGGTCGCATTGCCGAACGCGTAGGTCAGCGTGTGTGTAAAAGAAGAGGATGCCCGAGTGATGCTGATCGTCCCTGCGCTGCCCATCGTGGTGGCAGGCATGGAGATGCTCGATGTGCGCGGGATCGTGCGTAGCGTGACCGTCTGGCTGCCACTGACACTCCATCCGCTACCACCGCGGCCATCTGCGGTATAGCATGAAAAGTTAGCTGCAATGCTGACTGACTTGGTGCCGTCCGCGTTGCCAGAGATGGTCCCGGAGGACCACGGAGCCGCAGGATAGCTGGAGCCACTTGCCGGGATGATATTGTAGCCGGTGCCCTGCGAACCTATGGTGCAGTTGTGTGTACCAATAGCGGAGTTGAACGTCACCACGGTCGAGCCATTGATGGAGAGCGTCCCGCTGGGATAATAGGTAAAACCATACCAGTTGTAGGAAACGAGCTGCGCTGCCGTGATGCTCACCACATGCGTATTGGCAGATTCGCTATAGGTTTCCGACCAGTATATGATGACCGCGAAGTTCTGCGATCCGGTCAGCGTAAAGCTGCCGCTGTTGCCCTGTGCCATAGGGAGTCCTCCTTATGCCGTGGGATCGCGCCACTGAATGGACAGGTTCCCGGTCTCACGGGGAATAAAGTCAAACCAGCCCCTTGCTGCCGTGCCAAGGGAGAGCCTGTTGCGGATCTCCGCGTTGGTGATGACGAGGGACTGGTTTGTGATGTACGCGATGGTCTGGCCGTTTTCCAAGAAGGACAGACCTTCATTGGAAAATTCCGCCGTAAAGGCATTACCGACTTTGCCTAACTCAATCAGAGCGCCTCGGAAACGGATGTATTCCTCAATCAGGGAGTAGTTGCCGGAGACGTTGTTCGTGATCTCGTTGGTAAGGGTCGTGAAGTCCATACGAATCTCTGAAGCCGCCTGTGTTATGGCTGTCTGGAAATCCTGCTGGATCGTGGTCAGATCGTCCTTGCTGAGATAGTTCTCGCGGACGGTGCTCTGTATCTGCTCGGAGGTCCGGGTGATTTCAGCATAGCATTCCCGGACCTCCACGCGAAGGGAGTCCACTTCCTCCAGCTCGACCATGCTTTGAAAGGTGTTCTGGCAAACTGTAAGAAGCATACCGGCACCCCCTTAATTCGACACATCGCACTGAAGCGTGAGGATGCTGTCGATCTCGGCGGCGGAGAGGTAGATGACCTTCCCGGTCTTGTTGAAGGTGACGGGATTGCCGTCCTTGTCCTGCGCGTACCAGGTATAGGTCATCTCCTGAGTCTCCGTAGCATCTGCCCAGGCGGAGCCACTGTATTTTTTCAGCGTGACAGTATGCCCGGTATGATCCACCTGGTACCAGAAGTCTCCTGTGGCGGGTGAAGCGGGCGCGGTCTCGGAAATGTTGCCAAGGAGCGGATCAACTTCATGCTGGTTGGTGCGGACGATGACATACGGGACAAGCCCACCGAGATTGTTTTTCACAGTGAAGCCGCCGATGGAAAGCATCTCGGAGATGTACGGGTCGGATTTGTCCTCTACCGTGATCACATCCACGTAGTTCTCGCCATCGTAGGTCATGGTGCAGCGGTAGGACTGGATGTTCACGATATCCGCGCCGTTGACCGTCAGCGTGGAGCCGGTCGCGCCGGAGATGTTGACCCAGGAGCCGCCGCTGTACTTTGCCCACTGGTAGGTAGCATTCGAGATCGCCGTAGCGCCGAGATAAGCGGAGGTCGCCAGCGTCAGACTACCAGACTGGTTCTGCACGATAGTCCCATTCGGAGCGTATACGGAGAACACAACAGCAGACTCGCCATTCGTGCCTGCCTTGGCCTTGGTCCAGGCGAAGTTCTTCGTCACACTCTGTCCGGAGACGGAGAACGTGAGCGGGATAGTGCCGGTCAGCACATTCGCTCCGCCGAGGGTCGCATTCTTTGCGAAGGCCAGCACTACGGAGCCTGCCGAAGAAGCTGTAGCTGGTGTATTGCTGCTGACCGTCACACCGGAAGGCAGCGTCCCGACCGTGCAGGTCGCGGCTTTCTGCTCGATCCCTTCATAGGCTGCAAACGGGATCGTCACAGTCGTAGCTGCGGCCACCGCCCCGCCGGAAGTGCAGGGGATCGTTTGCGCCTCATTGGAGAGGATGACGGACAGGCCGCCGGAACCCGCGGAACCGGGAGTGCCGGGATCGCCCTGTGCACCGTCATACAGCTTGGTGATGGTGATCGTATCGTAGACGTTGGCATCGGAAGTAACCAGCTTGATCTGCGCCACGTTATTGTTGAACACAGAATGTGTGGGCTTAACGACAAGGGTGCCGCCGGTAATGCTGGCGTTGTCCGCGGTCGTGGGATAATCCACCCAGTTCCCGGAGCCGTTCTTGTACTGCCACTTCGTGATCGTCACGCCCTGGACCTGCCCGGTCAGGGTCGCTTGAGTCGCGCCGACGAGAGCGGAGTCAGAGTCATACTTGAACACATATGTGTCTGCCGTGATATACGCCAGCTTTGCGTTCTCCGCATTCCGCACCAGCGTGTAGGTGAGATCGGCGGAGATGTTGACTGTGTTATGAGTCTCGCTGTCGTAATAGCTGATGTAGCAGATATACGTGATCATGCCCGAGGTCGATGCCGCCAGCTTGTTCTGATTCACGGTCAGGATGCCGCCGGAAACTGACTCGCCGGTGGTAAGCGCCGTCTCAGCGGCGGTGCCGTCCTTGCGCTTCCACTGGATGGTCAGCCCCGTCGAGCCGAGCGGGATGCTCGTCTGATCCAGAAAGACCACGGGTGTCAGGACAAGGTTGGTGGTCGCCCAACTCGGCGCATAGGTGTGCGGTAGAACGTTGGGGTCCTCGCTCTGCGTTTTCGGCAGGTTGGATGTGATATATGCCGAGAGCTTCCGCTGGTCGGTAATATCTACGAAGGTCTGCTGGGATGAAGTCAATACTGTAGGCATAGTGCGCCCTCCTTATTCAAATCGTTACTTCACAGAAGAAGGACGCGTTGTCCGTCACATCCTCCGTAGAAACCGTTATGGTTTTCGTTCCTGTGTGGTCTGCATCCCACACGGCATCGGCAGCACTGTCGCCGGAATTGCGATGCCAGTTGAAAGCGGATGCGGGCAGCGTATCCGTGATCTCATTGTCCCAGGAATACACCTTGCAGCGCACGGTGCTCCGCTGGGTCTTTTCACGGAAGATGCTCACGCCCTCCGTCACCAGTTCTGTTCGGTACATTTTGGACTCGTTAATCTTGTCCACTTGACCGGATATCACATCGATTTTGGAGGACTGCCCGACGATATCCTCCTCCAGCGCGGAGATGGTATCGTTCTGCTTGTTGGACAGGCCGGTCAGTGTAACTCCGCTTGCTCCGATGGTGATTGTGTTCCCGGCGGGATTGAGGTAATCCCGGGTGCGGCCCACACAGCGGTATCTGCCGTCAATGCCATGCGGCGGGGACTTGCAGACCACATACATCCCGGCGTGGATGTCCCCGATATTTGCACCCGTGTCCGACTCGTCCACGATGGTCAGTTCCATGCTTGTGACACCCTGCGCCAAATCGTGCAGGCGGGCCTGCGCCTTGGTGAGCAGGTTTCCGGGAATGGTTACATCATCCCAGATCTCCGTCCTCCAGATCCGTCCGATCTCTGCCGCGGCGTCTTCGTCAACAATGTAGTTTTTCCCGCCGTTCACGGATGTGATCTGGACCCGCTCACCGGTTTCATACTCATGCCCCTCAGCATCGATATCCTTGATCTTTGCTCCGAGCGGAAGCAGGACGGATACGCGGTCTGTATGATCTCGGCTGATCTTCACGTCCAGCAGGTTCTTGCCGTACTCCACGGTCTGCGGGGAAAGTGAATCAAAGTCAGCGATATAGTCCAGGTATTTCATCCCACCCACATAGCGCACACAGAGAAAGCCGCCGTGGGTCTTGATCAGTTTATCCCTGATTGCATCGAGTGTTACCGTGAACTCAGAACTACCATACGAGACATAGTCGTTGCTATCCGTGACCGTAATTGTGCCAAGCGTGAACTGTTTCTTTTCTTCCACGGCACGATTGTGTTCACTGATGAACAGTTCCAACAGCCCACGCAAAGTACCTCTATAGTCATATGGCGGTTGGACGCTGTCCTTCAAATAGGCAAGGCAGGACTCGCATGTCCAGGTATGGGTATTGTAGAAATCCGTGCCGTTATCCAGCGCCCGGCCCTCGAACACCACAGCATCGCCCTTTTTGCAGACAATGGTGGATGCAAGCGGCCGGACGGCGGACAGGTACGGATGGTTAAAAGGAGCGGAAAGCGTCATGCTGTCAATGTACTCCGCATCCTCCTCGATACGGGCGGCCGTGATCGCCAGCTTCGACATCTGCGGATGATAGAACAGAGCGCCATCCACGTATACGCGAAAAAGGCTCATGGGCAGCCCTCCTTCGTAAAATGAAAAGAGACCGGATTTCTCCGATCTCTTAAGCAGTATTCAGTTTCATGAGTTTGAGCTTGAATTGAACTACATAGCAGTAATGAATCTAATAAGAGCAAAGTACATCATGACGAAAACAGCGCAAAAAACAACCGTTGAAATAATTACCTTTTTCCAGTTCTTTGCCTTAATTCCATCGACAATAAGCTTTATCATCACCACTATTAAGGCGATAACAATTAACGCTAAAATGCTTGTAAAACCCATATCATTTCCTCTCTGCCGGGGCAAGGTCCATACCACAGAACGGGCATCTTTGTGGAGTTTTCATTGTAAATGGCATAAGCTTCCTGCATCCAGGACACCTTCCAAACAAAAACCGTATTACAACAATGAGCAATATGATACCAACAACTACCAAGGGAATAGTTCTCAGGTTAATAAATGCACTGATAATCAATAGCACGGCGCTTAGAATGAAGAAAACCCATGTTATGAAGTTTGTGTCTTTCAAACTGAAAATCTGCTCTTTTCTTGTGTTCGACGAGTAATCGATCAATTGGGATATTGCTTTTGTAGTGTTCTCCTCGATTGGTACGGTACTTTTTTCTCCGTTCAGCAGTTCAGTCACAGATACATCAAGTTCTTCTGCTATAGGTTGTAAAAGAGAAATGTCTGGCATATTTTTCCCGGTTTCCCATCGGGACACACTCTTCTGTGTCACACCGATTATCTCTGCAAATTGCTCTTGTGTAAGCTTTTTTGATTTTCTTAGCTCTGAGATGAAAGAACCTATTTTGGACTGATCCATTAGCTGACCTCCTTTCAGCTCATAAGCTAACAGAAAACTGTCTGTTTTAACAGGACACAGAGCGAGTATTTGGAAAAACAAGCATATTCAGCGGGCAAAATCGTCGAGATGGAGTATAGCACAGAATCTGTTTTTTCGGAAGATGCTTTATAGCCGCCCCTCCCTGTAAACAAAGGTCACATTGCCTTCTCCCGTAACGGAAACTGAGTTATTCCCATGCCGCAGCTCCAATTCCGGGATCTCCCACGTGCCCGCGCTGACGGTTTTCTGGAGGGACTCGCCGTCAATTGCCCAGCGCAGGGTGGTTTCTGCCGTCACCGTGATGACCGGCACAACGGGCATATAGTCGTTGGCAAGGGTCACATTCCCCCCGCCGCTTATGCTCACGACCGTTTCTTCCGTATGATAGAGAAACGCATCCCCGTCCGTGCAGGACAGCTCAAGCGCACCCTTGCCCGTAAGCGGATCATAGGTCGGCGCTGCCTCCAGCGTCCCCACAGCATACAGCGACTGATCTTCCGTCAGCGTCACCCGGCAGAGTTTCCCGGCAAACCGATTCACGACCGTGCTGACGAGAATGTCGAAATCAGCGCGGTCGCCCAGCATGGAAAAGGTCATATCAAAAGACCGCGGCTGATAGGCCACACGGCCCAGCGCCTCAGTGAATCGTATAGGTGAATTTCTTCCCGGCACCGTGATCGTGTTGGACTGCGACTGCGGTGTCGGGAAGTTTACTGTCTCCCGAAGCCAGCCGAGGCTGAGCATGGAGACTCCGTTTATCAGTGCGTCAGGTTTCATATGCTCAACCTCGCGTTCAGCTTCTGCGTCTGGCCGAGTCCGCTGTCGATAGCGGGCAGCAGGCGTCCGACCAGGGTACCGTCATCCAGATAGATGCCTTTGCCGCTGTTGGCTGCGATGACGGCCAGGTATTTTTCCACATTGTGCATGTTCAGTTTGTTATCCAGCATGACTTCAAGCTGCTTATAGAATCCGCTCAAAGGCAGGATTGCTTCCGATCCCGCCTCACCGCCCGCCATCAGAGCACTTCCGTTCATGCCGAAAACCGTAGGCTTCGTCATGATGCCGCCTTCCTTATACCAGTCGATGGACAGGTGCGGGACGCTCGGCGGCGAGATGGACAGGGTACCGGACACACGGAAATGCGGCAGTTTGATGTGCGGCAGTTCCAGCTTCAGCCCGGAGAAGAAGCCCTTTACAGCATCCAGCGCGGAGCGGATCTTGTCCCGGGCTGCCTCGATAGGCGTGATGATGGCAGTCTTGATCCCGTTCCACACATTAGTGGCAGTAGACTTGATCCCGTTGAACAGGTTTGTAGCGGTGCTCTTAATGGACTCAAACACGGAGGTAACCTTGCTCTTGATCCCGTCCACGACTGTGGAGATGGCCGTTTTTATGCCGTTCCAGATCGTGGTGGCTGTGGTCTTTATGGCGTTGAAAACCGTAGTAACTACAGTTTTTACAGCATTGATCTGTGCGGTGACCGTAGAAACGATAGCGTTCCAGATTCCGGTGAAAAAGGCCACGATCCCGTTCCATATGGTCTCGAAGAAGGATTTGATTCCCGTCCACACGGATTCCCATGTGGTGCCGAACCATCCGAACACAGTCTCTGCAAGAGATTTCAGCAGATTCAGTGCCGTATCAAACAGGCTGGTAATGCCGTCCCATATGCCGGAGAAGATTTCTTTCACGCCTTCCCACATTTGAGACCAGTTCCCGGTGAACAGCCCGATAAATACATCAAGCAGGCCGGTGATCACATCAAGAACCGTGCCGAGGACAGTAGAAACCACATTGAACGCAGCCTCAAATGCGGGAGCGAGGAACTGACAAAGCCCGTCCCACAGATTCTTCAGCACATCTACGATGGAGCCGAAGTCAAAGCCGAGAGCATTCAGCCGGTCGACGATGCCCTGACAGAATGCCTGTATCTTGGAAACGATGCCTTCCCATATGTCGGTGATGGCTTTGCGGAATTCCTCATTGGTATCCCACAGATGTTTGAACGCGGCTATAAGCACAGCGACAACCGCAACGATCGCCAGCGCCGGGGCAGAGATCCCACCAAGAGCGGCACCCAACTTGCCGAAGACACCGGTGCCAGCCTTCACAGCCACACCAAGTTTCTTCACGCCGGTCGCCAGCTTCACAAAGCCCTGCATAGCTACACCAACCTTGGAGATCAGGGTGCCGAGGATGACGAGCAGCGGACCGAGCGCAGCAACGATCAGGCCGATGGTCAGAATCGCTTTCCGCTGGCTTTCACTCATGCCGTTCAGCTTGTCCACGAATGCCTGAATCTTACTGACGATAGCCCGAATGGCGGGCATCAGCATCTCGCCGAAGGAGATGGCAAGCTCCTGAATCTGAGATTTGAGGATCGTCAGTTGACCGGCAAGGTTGTCCTGCATCGTCTCCGCCATCTGCGCGGCGGTGCCATCACAGTTATCAATGGCGGTGCTGAGTTTTTCTATATCTTCCGGAGCGGCATTCATCAGCGCGAGGAAGCCAGACATGGCATTTTTCCCGACCAGCGCTTCTGCGGCCTGCGCTCTTTCAGATTCCGAAAGCTGAGAAAAGGCTCCACGGCAGTCTGCCAGAATGTCTGACAGATCGCGCATGGAGCCGTCTGCATTGGTAGTGGCGATGGTGACTTCGCCAAGCGCCGCGCCGGTGATCTTTACCTCGCCGGAAAGGTTGTTCATGATCGTGCGGAGTGCGGTACCGGCCTGCGTGCTCTTGATACCTGCATTCGCCATGAGGCCGATCGCCTCGGCGACGTCTTCCGCGGAGAAACCGAGAGCGCCTGCGATAGGAGCGCAGTACTTGAAGGTTTCGCCCATCATCCGGACGTTGGTGTTCGCATTGGAAGATGCTGCCGCGAGGATATCTGCAAAGTGACCGGAGTCCTGTGCCGAGAGGCCGAATGCCGTCAGCGCATCCGTCACGATATCCGAGGTGGTTGCCAGATCCTCACCGGAAGCAGCGGCGAGGCTCATGATACCTTCAATGCCGCCGAGCATGTCCTCCGTCTTCCAGCCTGCCATCGCCATGTATTCCATAGCGGCAGCCGCCTCGGAAGCAGAGAACTTGGTCTTGGCACCCATCTCCCGGGCCTTATCACGCAGGGCATCCAGATCATCCCCGGTCGCGCCGGAGATGGCAGCGACCTTGCTCATGCCGGAATCGAAGTCTGCAGCGGTCTTAACCGCAGCAGCGCCGAGACCAGCCACGGCCATAGAAGCAGGCATGATCTTCTGACCGGCGCTGGTGACGGAGTCTCCGAAAGCCTCCATCTTTTTCCCAGCCTCGTCGATCTTGGCGAGAGCGGTGCTTGTGGCAGCGGCTTCTTCTTGCAGGCGGCGAAGCTCTTGCTCCGTCTCGATGATCTCCCTTTGCAGGGCGTCATATTTATCCTGCCCGAGGTTGCCGTTCTCGAGTTGCTGCTTTGCCTGCTCCTGCGCGGTTTTCAGAGAATCCAGTTTCTCTTTCGTCGCGCCGATGGCGTCCTTCAGCGCACGCTGCTTCTGGGAAAGAAGCTCCGTGTTCGAGGGGTCCAGTTTCAGGAGGCGATTGACATCCTTTAGCTGGCTCTGGGTGTTTTTGATCGTACTGTTGACGTTCTTCAGGGCTTTTTCAAGACCTGTGGTATCGCCGCCGATCTCAACTGTTATGCCTTTGATGCGTCCAGCCATGATGCTTGCCTCCCTTCATCAAAAATTATCGAAGTCCTGCTGCCCGGCGACCCGCACGGTATCTTTTTCGCCGTACTTATAGTCGTCGTTTCCTTTCTCAGTCCAGATGTCCAGGACCATGCCGATGGTTAGGAGATCGAGGTCCGTCATGGACAGCCCGATCTCCAGACATCGGAGCAGGAAAAGCGGCGTCGTTATCTCCCGGGCGCTGGGACTGCGTTTTTTTTAGACTCGATGTCTGTCACCAGATTTGCGCCCCAGAGCTCAAGGATCTCCGGGAGCACCTGATAGATTGAGAACATTTCAAATTCATCCAGCCACTCCTCAATCGTGCCGGGGATAGTGGGATCGGCGTGAAAAGCCATGATGTAGGCCACATTCTCGAAAATCTCCAGATCCTCGATCTGCAGTTCTTCACCGTCATCGGACTTTCCCTTATACGATGCTTCCAGCTTGGAGAGATCCTTGAAAATGTCCCGTTTGAACTTGATACGGTAGAGGCGAGGAATCGCGGCGGAGGAACGGAACCGCACCTCCTTGCCGCTTACCAGAACAGTTTTCTCCTGCATGGCTTATTCCTCCGTCGTCTCTTCCTCGGTCTCAGCGGCGGGGACATACACAGACTCGTACCAGCCGTCATAGATGGCGGCATCGGTAGTGTCTCCGGTGCGGCTCTTGACCAGACCGTCCTCGCGGGGATCTGCGGTCAGATTCAGCGTTTCCGTCCTCGGCTCGATCGTCTCCTCCTTGGTCTGGGACTCAATGCTCGGACGGGAGGCGGCGCAGTTGTACAGCACATGACGGATGCCGTGCTCGTCGCCGTCAAACTCGAACAGCAGCGCGAACTTCACGCTCTCGGTATTGTCGGCCCTTTCGACCAGTACACCGTTGCTGTCCAGAAGCTCCTTCAGGATCTCTGTGCGGAACCACTCCGGGATCAGCGCGATCTCCAGATCGCCGCTATAGCCGTTGTTGGCATAGGTACGGAAGTACACGATGCCATCAGCATAGAACGGCGAAGAATCACCCTCGGCATCCAGAGACAGACTGACTGCGCCGGGGATGGCCTTGGGTGTTGCGTAGGAATAATTGGTCACGCCTTCCACGACCTCGGTCGTGAGCTTTGCGGCGTGAACATTTTTCAGGTTGTATTTCACCTTATTGCTCATTGGTTTTTACCTCCAACTCAAATGAATAAAGGACTTCGTAGAGCCGTTCGCTCTCGATCCAGACCTCGGTCTTTTCAAAGAAAATGCCGCGCCTGTCCAGCACGGCCTCAACACGGGATTCGATTCCCGGATTCTTTGCATCGGTGTACAGTTCTATATGGACCGTATCAACCTTGAAATATGCCCAGCCATCCGCAGCAAAGTTGTCGCTGCCGGGGCAGAGAAAACAGATGAAGGGCGGCTCCGGGGACTCTCCCTCGGCGAAGTGGTCGTAGGCGAACGGGATGCCGATCTCCTCCATGATGCTTATGAGATTATCCATGCCGCAGCGTCCTCCCGATCTCTTCTTCCAGTTCCTCAATACCATCCTGCTCAGCAGGCGCGATGTGCACCTTTGCGGCAACCCGGCCGCCGTTGCGCAGGGCATGGCCGTGCTCCAACAGATGCGCCAGCATATACCGCGTCGGGGAATACACCGTAATTTCCAGAGCGGAGGAGCTTTCCTTTGTGGTTTTGGTCCGCCAGCTTTTGGCATAGCGGCCAGTCCGCTCCGGCGCTCCCGCTGTGATCTCTTTTTTCACAGTATTGGCGGCTTTCTTCACCGCGGCCTTTATACCGTCGGCAGTGGTATCCGCATAATTGTCCAGTTCCTGCATTACGGCATCAGCCAGACCATCAATGCTTACCCTGCGTCCCATAGGATCACCTCTCGGAAAGCTCGGTGTGGAACTTCCGGCTGCTGTGCCGGAAACCCATCTCGTCGATGCTGAGAATGTTGTAAATGCGGTCGCCGATCAGAACGCGATACTGCTTAGAATTGACGGCCGCGGTCTCGGAAGACCAGCGGACCGTCAGATCCAGCCGATCTGCTTCGACTGTGTGCCCGGCGGACTCTTCCTCTTTGGTGGAAAGCCCGCTGGTCACAGCCGTCGCCCAGCAGGAGAAATAGTCCTGCCATGCGGATTTGTGATTCCCGTACCGATCCGTCACAGTCTCGTTTTTCTGAATGTTGATTCGCACTCGGAGCCCGGCAATATTCATCACACAACTCCTTCCCGGAGGCCAAAAAGCAGAGACCGCAGCGTAAGTGTCAGCCCGTGATGATCGGCTTCCTCCCGGTGCTCGAACAGATAGCCGAGCGCATAAAGGATCGCCACCCTCATAGTTTCCCGGGTGGGAGCAAGGGTGGCGTCCTCGTTATCATCGTTAACCGCAGCCCACTGTTCATCAGTGAGTCGTGCCACATCGGCGCAGAGCTTCCCGGCCGAGGATAGGAGGATGGCGATCATGGCATCTTCATCCTCCGTGTCCACCCGGAGATAGCTCTTGGCTTCGTCAAGAGAAATCAGCGCCATGACCGCTCACCTCCGTTTATCAACCGCCGGAAGAGGCGGTGCCGGTGCCGAGAGCCATGACCTGCATAGCCTCGGGCAGGATCAGCTTGCCATCAACGCGCTGGGTGCCAATGAAACCGACCTGATCGGTCACGGCATAGAGCTCGTTCAGGCGCTTGAGGGTGCGGGCCTTGCGGTCAGCGATCCAGTAGTAATTGAAATCGCCGAAGAGCAGCACCTTCTTGTTCTTGTCCGTAGTGGCGTTGCCGGTGATGGCAGGCATGTAGCTGCTGGTGTAGATCGGGCGGCCCAGAATGGTGTCGGGCTTGGCGACATCCAGACCCGGCTTCCAGATGTAATTGCCGTTGAGATCCTTCAGCAGCATCAGCTGGAGCAGCAGGGTCTCGTTGCACAGGAAGGAAGCCTTTCTGCGGTACGGAGCCTTCAGGCTGTAATACAGCTTGTAGATGTTGTCGAAGTGGACGGTCTGGGCATTGTCGGTGACGTTGCCCGCGGCGGGGGTCACACTGGTCAGGATGCCGGTGGGCTGGCTGGGCGTGGTCTGCGGGTTGGCAGACGGTCCGGTGCCATTGATGAAGGCATCCTCCTCCGCGTTGCCGAAACGCACACCAAAGCGCTGCGCGATATACGCGGCGATGTCGAAAGCGGAGTCGTTCAGGAGCTCGTTACTGACCTTGACCATGCAGCCCAGCTTGTACGCGGAGAGCGTCTCCTGGGCGAAAGTCATATCAGACTCCTGAATGGCAGCGCCTTCCTCGATCCACGAAGCGGAGCCGGTGTCGGTTGCCAGCGGGATGATGCGGGAACCGGAGTTGGTGTGAATGGTGTGAGCCAGAGTGCGGAAGATGTTGTTCTCCTCCAGACCCTGAATGAGCTGACGCTCAAACTCGTCGGGGACGGTATATCCACCGTTCTGGTCGACGCCGACAGACAGAGCATCCCGGACTTCCGGGGAGCTATGGCCGCGCATCATGTTCCAGAAGGCTTCACCGTACTCGGCGGTAGCGGTCGGACTCACATTCACCTTACGGCCGGGCTTGGGATCTGCATGCACGGGAGCGGAGGTGGCAGCGGAGAGCTTGGCGTCTATCTCCATCTGGTCCTCCAGACGGGCGATCTCGTCACCGAGCGCCTTAACGTCGGAGGCCATCTTGTTGTACTGCTCGACAGCGGAAGCCTCTACGAGACCGTTGGCGTCGCGGTGCTCTTCCAGAAAAGCCTTGGTCTGCTCCCACAGGGTATTGCGCTTGTTGCGAAGTTCGATGATCTTACTCATGATCTTTTTCCTCCATAAAAAAGTATTGCCGGAGCCCTCATCGGAGGAACTCCAGCTGGTCAATAAGGATTTGGAAGGGTACGGCCCCATCCTCGGTCTTGCCGTCCATACCGATCGTGGGAGCGGACGGCTGCTCCTCTATACCCAGACGATTCAGAATCGCCCGGTCCATCACTCTTGTGGAAAAGAGCTGCGCGTCTACCGAAACAGCATCTTTGCTTTCCGATTCCTCGGCAGCAGGTTCCTTTCCTTCGTACAGCACTTCATCGGCAAACCCCAGCTCGACAGCCTTTTTGGCATTGAGCCAGGTTTCCTCGCTCATGAGATCGGCGATCTTACTTCGCCGCAGACCGCTCTTGGCGGCATAGGCGTTTACGATTGCTTCTTTTACCTCATTGAGCGCGGCGATGGCCTTTTCCATGTCGCGGGCATTGCCCATCGCAATGGTCGACGGATCATGGACCATGAGGAGCGCCGTCGGGGACATCTGCACCGTATCACCAGCCATCGCCACGACCGACGCAGCGGAAGCGGCAAGGGACGCGATCTTCACAGTGACCTTCCCGGCGTAATCTCTCAGCATGGTATAGATCTCGGCGGCAGCAAAGACATTCCCACCGGGCGAATTAATCCAGACAGTGACGTCGCCGTCCTCGGCTTCGAGGTCCTCGCGGAACATGGCCGGGGTAATCTCATCGCCCCAGAAGTTCTCACTGTCGATAGGACCCTCCAGCCGGAGGATTCTGCCCCCGCCATCGTCATGAATCCAGTTCCAGAATTTCTTCATTTCTTCCTCCTTGTATCTTCCGCGGCGGGATCAGCCTTGACCTGCTTTCCGGCATCCTGCAGCTTGACGTAGCCGCCGTTGAGGTAGTAATCGTCTCCGCCTTTCTCGGCGGGGATCAGGTTCATGTTCTCCAAACGGCGGATGTCGTTGGGAGACAGAAAACCGTTGCTGATGCCCGTTGCGTAGCCCTGCATGCGGGAGGCATAGTCGCCGCGGAGCAGGCCGTCCACATTGAACTTCGGGAAATACTGATCCTGCTCGGCTTCCAGCAGTAGGTCCTTCATGATGGCCTGTTCAAAGCGGACCAGCCATGGCGTCAGCGTATGAACCACAAAGTCGATACTCTGGTGCTCAATGTTGGAGAACGTGGCGTGCTCCAGATCCTGCACCATGTGCGGTGGTACCCGGAAGATACGGCAGATCTCGTTCACGCCGAACTGGCGCGTGGAGAGGAACTGACTGTCCTCCGGCGGCAGGGAGATGGCCTTGTAGGACATGCCCTCTTCCAGAACCGCGACCTTATGGGCGTTGTTGGGACCGCCATAAACATCGGACCAGTTTTCACGGATCTTCTCCGGGTTTTTCAGTACGCCGGGATGTTCCAGAACACCGCTCGGCTGTGCGCCATTCTTAAAGAAGGCGCTGCCGTATTTCTCCACGGCCAGCGTGGTGCCGAGACTGTTTTTCATCATGGCGATCGGAGAAAAGCCGACCAGCCCATTGAAACCGAGACCGGGGATGTGGAAAATTTCGTCTCTGCGGAAGTAGATATCCTTGTTCTGCTCTCCGGGCACCTCGTCGGTGTAAGCGTGGTAGATGTAATAGATCTGCCCCTTCTCATCACGATCCGGCTCCACGTTCTCCGGCAGCAACGGATACAGCGCCATGATGTTGTTACGGCCGTCCCGTATGATCTGGGCGTAAGCGTTACCCCAGAGGAGCAGGTGCGTCATCATGGTTTCTCTGAAGGAGAAGCTCGTCATCTCCGGATTCGGCTGCCGGTAGAGCAGTTTGTACAGAGGATGGTCCTTGGCCCGCTCCTTATCTTTTTCCGCTTCGTCGGAGAAACGGTACAGATGCAACGGAAGCCCGGCCACCGTCTCGGCCAGCAGCCGGACACAGGCGTAGACCGTGGCGATCTGCATGGCGGACTTTTCATCTACCTTCTCACCAGAGTCCGCTTTTCCGAAAACAAAGGTCTGCCCAGAATCCCGGACGCTGTCCGTCACCGGGGGAGCGTCTCTCGCGCTGATACCGAGCCAGTCAAGAAATCCCATAGCAATTCCTCCAAAAAAGAAAGGACCTCCCGGTCAGCCGGGAAGCCCTCGCGCACTTTTTCATGATATAAGCATAGCACAGTTTCCAAGGGAGATTTTCTCCGCTTTTGGACATCAGAAGACCATAAGCCCACGCTCGTCGTAGACGCTGCCGGTGTTTTCATGCCGGATGCAGCGGTCCAGCGCCATGATCGCGGCCACAATACCGTCGATCTTCTCTGGGCTTTTTGCCTTGGTGCATTTGATATTCCCGGCAGGGTCAGTATCTACCACCACGTTCCCGCTCATCCAGCGCATGACAGGATTGCCGCCATGCACAATCCGGCCTTCCATTAGCAGCTTATAGAACTCCTTCGTCGGCGGGGACATGTCCTTGTAGCCCTGACCGAAAGGCACAACGGTAAAACCCATGCCCTCCAGATCCTGCGTCATCTGTACCGCGCCCCAGCGGTCGAAGGCGATCTCAAGGATGTGGTACTGCTTGCCCAGGTCCTCGATGAACTTCTCTATGAAATCGTAATGGATCACGTTGCCCTCGGTAGCATTCAGGTAACCCTGCTTATACCAGACATCATAAGGAACCGATGCCCGGCGCACACGGAGTGGGATCGTGTCCTCCGGTATCCAGAAGAACGGCAGCATGATATACTTCTCGGTCTCATCACGCGGTGGGAATATGAGTACAAAGGCTGTGATGTCTCCGGTGCTGGAAAGGTCCAGTCCGCCATAGCAGTCGCGGCCCTTCAGCGCCTCCAGGTCGATCGGGACGTTACCAAGATCGTACACCTGCTCCGGGATAAACCGGGTCAGGGACGATACCCACATGTTAAGCCGGAGCTGCTTGAATACATTCTCCTCGGCAGGATTGTCGATCGCTTCCTGAAACATCTCCCGGACGCGCTCGATCTGGATCGTCTGCCCGAGTGACGGATTGGCCTTGTACCAGTTTCGCTCATCGGTCCAATCCTCATCATCGGCGAGGCCGTACACGACTGGATAAAAGGTGTGATCAATCTTCCGGCCTGCCATGATATCCAGCGCTTTCATATGGAGCTCGTAGCAGATACTTTCCTTATCCGTGCCTGCGGTCGTGATCAGGAAGTACAGCGGCTGCTCACGGGCATCACCGGAGCCCTTGGTCAGAACATCATACAGTTTCCGGTTGGGCTGTGCATGAACCTCGTCAAACACCAGCCCGGAGACGTTCAGTCCGTGCTTGGTCCCGACCTCCGCCGACAGCACCTGATAGAAACCAGCATTGCTGTAATTGACGATCCGCTTGGTGGCGGCAGCGACCTTGGACCGCTTATACAGTGCCGGAGCCTTTTCCACCATGCGCCGGGCGACATCGAAAACAATGGATGCCTGCTGCCGATCTGCTGCAGCGCCGTACACTTCGGCTGCGGGCTCGTTATCTCCGTAGAGCAGGTACAGAGCGACCGCGGCCGCCAGCTCGGACTTTCCGTTTTTCTTTCCGATCTCCACATAGGCAGTACGGAACTGCCGGTGACCATCCTTATCCACGATCCCGAAGATGTCCCGGATGATCTGTTCCTGCCAAGGCAGCAGCCAGAACGGCTTTCCGTCCCATTTGCCCTTGGTGTGCTTCAGGTTCTCAATAAAAGTAACGGCCCGATCTGCTTTCGCCTTATCATAATGAGAAGTCGGAAGCATGAATCGGGTCGGTTCATAATTGGTGAGTTTCGGGTAATCCGCAGGCCGCACTCTGGCCATTAGCCGTCACCTCCCAGCAGCGCCTCGAGCTCATCCTCGGAACCGCCGCCGGTGGTATCTGCAATAATGCGGGAGCGGGATGCAGGCGTCAGACCGAACTGCTCCGCAAAGCGGTTCATGACCTTCAGGTACGTCTGCGCGATGGAGACTTGCGGCACCTGCTGCCAGTAGCCGGAAGGCGTTTTCACGATCGTGCCGTGCTGCGTGATGAATTCCTCTGCCTCTTTCCAGCGGGCATAGGCTTGGCAGTAACCGGCAAAGGCAGCCATGTCCACTTCCGTCAGGACACCCATCATCTCCATCTTCTTGGAGAGCCGACGCCATTCCTTTTTGGCCTCGTCCTCCAGCCACTTCGGACAGGAGGGTGCCTTCTTCAACGGCTTGGGCTCCTTATCATTCAGTTTTCTCTTGCCCGGATTGCCTTCCAGTTCTTTGATCGCGGTAGGCGTGGGCTTTCTTCCGCGAGTAGCCATGTGTCATTCCTCCTTCCTAAAGGCATGAAAAAAGCAGGCTCCGTGCCTGCGCCATAACGAGGAACACAGCCTTCCGGCTGCATCCCTGCGGTGTTCAGTTTTGGCTCAACCCTTTCCGACGTCCGCCTCGATCTTCTTCGCCCGGTCCAGCGCCTGCCGGAGCAGTCCTCGGATCTCCTTCATGTACTCGACATCGTCCGGCGTAACGCCGACCGGATCATACCGGATGGCTTCAAGCGCATCGTAAAGCTCCGCAGCGAGGGAATTTGCGTCGTCCGTCAGGGTGTAGACGCGTTCTTCGATCTGGTTCATATTCAGTCCTCCGTGTGGGCCATCGCCCATGCCATCGCATGGCCGTCGTCTTCAAAGGCAACCTCGCTGGCGGATCTCAGCCCGATCGTGCCTTCACAGGAAAGGTCGTCGTCCAGGTGCTCGTAAACCGCGCCAAAGTAGCAGGGCTTGTTCTGCCCGTTGTAGTAATACCCGGCGAGGAGCACCTTGTCTCCAAAGTTCAGGACCTTGCTCCAGCGGCATTCCAGATCCTCCGGGGTAGTGGGGTTGGGCAGGCGGTAGGTTCTCATCGCGTCGTTGATCGTCATTGTCGTATCCTCCTTAAAAAGCCTTTGCAATCCAGCGGCCGTGCTTGCGGCTCTTGCTGAAAAGGTAGGTGGTTCCGTCAACCTCAAGGTAGCGGTCGTTGACGATGCAAACCTTGTGGCCCTTGGCTGCCATGTGGCTGTAAGCCCGGCTGGCAAGTTCCTTCACGCTAATCCCGAATCCGTATCCGTCGATGTAGTTCTGAAGTTCTGTCATTGTCGTATCCTCCGTATGTGTGTGTTTTCCCCTTGGGGTACTGTATATATCACTCTAAACGGGGATAATAGCAAGACAATTCTGCGGCATAATATGTACAAATAATCCGCGCCGGAATTGGGCACATTATGACGAGAAACACAGCCCTTTCAGGCTGCGTCCCCAGCGGTGGTGCCCGCCCTTATCTCAGGGCTGCGGCAAAGCGTTCTTTCTCTTCCTGGGTGTAAAGGTCGGTCCAGGGCCGCTCCTCACCGTGCAGGTCGTAGGTCAGGCCGTAGATGTAAATGATCCGTTCCTTCTCATCGTACATCCGGCTGTCGACCCTCACGCTGGCGGGGTGGAACCCGAGGCTGGTGTAATGCTCGTGAAGGGCCTGCTTGTATTCGGCGCTGCCGTCCGTCCGGATCGTCAGGGTGGTGCCGTAGCCGAGGGTGAACTGTCTCAGGCTCTTGCGGATGTAGTTGAATTCGTTTCTTTCGATGCGCTTCATGGTGGTATCCTCCGTTCGTTTTTGTACTGTATATATCACTCTGAACGGCAGATATATCAAGTTAATTCGACCCCATAATGTGCACAAATAATCCGCACCGGAACTGTACACATTATGAACGACCAACAGAGCCCGTAGGCTCCGTGGTGGGGCAGGTTTTGCCGGTGCTCAGTTCAGGCTGAAGCGGATGCCCTGCACCTCGTAGGGCTCTTCCTCGCCCCAGCGGGTCTCCTGCCGGGTGATGGTGCAAAGGCCCATCATCGTACAACCCTCGGCGGCAAAGGCATGCAGGTTTTCCATGACCGCCGTGCTCTGGTTGGTGTAGACGAAGGTATCGAGCCCGGCGCTGCGGAGCGCCTCGACGAAGTCGCGGACTTCCTTTTCCCAAAGGAAATCGTCCATCTCCAGCTCGGCCTCCTTGCGGCTGATGCTGTTGGCCCAAGCGCGGTAGGCTTTGCAGGCTCCCTGCTCGAAGGGGAATTTGGCGGCTTGATCCTCGGCGTACCAGGCTTTCAGCTCTTCGCTGTCCCAGCCGAGGGTGTCGATGATCTGCTGCTTGCGGGCCTGACGCTCGACGCGGGCGGCCTCGTACTCGTGGCCAATGCGCTTGAGGTTCTCGAAGTAGGTGTTGTTGGTAAGCATGGTGGGTACCTCCGTATGTGTGTTTTCCCCTTGGGGTACTGTATATATCACTCTAAACCGGAGATATATCAAGTTAATTCGGAGGCATAATGTGCACAAATATGTGTTGCCGGAATTGTCCAGTATACGACCAAAAGAGCCGTCCGGCTCTCTTGGCTGCGAGGCTCATTCTGCCTCGCCGGTCAGGATAAAGTGTACGTATTCGCCGCGGTGTTCCTCGATGTAGCAGACCAGCTCGTAGTAATTCCGGTCGTAAGCAAGGCGCTGGACCATGTTCAGGTCAAACATATTCGTCAGGCCGGTGTCCCGGATCGCAAGGATCTGCTCCCGGATGGTTTCAGTCATGGTCAATCCTCCTGCACGCGTCTTCGCCGTAGGCGCAACCAAGGCCGCAGCCGTTATCCCAATTCACATGGATCGTGCCGACCGAGTCGACTCCGACGACGGTCCCGAGCGTACCGATGGGAGGAGCCTGCGGATCGTCCATCCGCAGAAGCTCCACCCGGCATCCGGCGGGAAAGCCATCACGGAGGCTCTCGATAATCTCAGGTCTCGGGATTCTCATCTTCTGCTGCCTCCTTTGCTGTTTTCAGGGCTTCGCATTTCTCCGCCTGCCGGGCCTTCCACTTTGCTTCGTCCGCCGGAGTGCGGAAGGCGGTGTGACCGGTCAGGTTCTCCATGAGCACCTTGCGGGTAGTCTTGAACTCAGGTCCGTTCATGCCGAGCCGGGTGAGCCAGATCCGGAGCGCGTATTTCTCGTTCTCCTCGTTGACTGCCTTTGCCTGCACCCGCTTCTGATCAATGGCCTGCTTGTTCATCATGGCCACCAGTTCCGTGAAAGCCCGTAGCCGCTCCGGCTCCGTTGTCTCGGGCAGGGAAGTAAAGCTGATCTCTTCTGGCGTGATCGTGATGCCGTCGAGCGCTTTACCGTGCTCGTCCTCGTAGGTGGCGACCGTGCTCAGGAGGCTCTCCACCGTCAGGGTGCAGGCGTCGTCCTGCAGGGTGTCCGTCAGGCCGGGCTCGACCCGAAAGCTGGTGCCGAGCGCCTTGTTCAGGAGGCTGGCCCGGGTGTAGACAAGGTTGAGCAGGTTCCGCAGGCTGGCCCCGGTGTGGCGCGTCAGCGGCATGCTAACCGTGAGCTCCACCGGCTCCTGCGCGGTTTCATCCTCGTCCGCGTCAGGCGTGAGTTCTTCGGGCGGCGTTTCAGGAGCTACGGCCTCAAAAGGCTCAACTAAGCCTTCTTTGACCAACGTATGAAGTGGCTGGAGATCCGTGCCTTCCGCGACTGTTATGCTGCCATCCTTTTCAATGGTGTACAAGCCCACCTCGTATGCGCACCTGGGAACCCGCGTGTAATGTGATTCGGTTCCTGTGATCTCTGCCAGCCTCTCGGCTGCTGTCTTCCTGTTCTCTGTTGCAAGTCTAATGTTCAGCATGGGTATTACCTCCGTCAATGATTTCCCCTTGGGGTACTGTATTAATCACTCTGCGCCGGAGATATAGCAAGTTAATTCTGAGCCATAAAGTGCATAAATATGTGCCGTCGTAAATGATCATAATGAAGCAGCCAGCACCTCGTCCAGCGTGAGCTTCTGGCCTTCACGGAGCACATAGATTTCCGCGGGCACGCCATGCTCCTCGCACCATGCCTGATACCGCTTCACGATCACATCCACGAATTTCGGGTCCAGTTCAATGCCCCGGCAGACGCGGTCCATTTCACAGCAGGCGATCAGGGTGCTACCGCTGCCGAGGAAGGGATCGAGCACGATGCCATTGGTCATGGTGCTGCAGCGGAGCGGATAGCTCATGAGCGCCACCGGCTTCATCGTAGGATGATCTTTGCTGGAGCGCGGCTTGTCATATTCCCACACGGTTACCTGCTTGCGATCCGAGTACCATTGATGCTTCCCGGTCTGCTTCCAGCCGAAGAGGCAGGGCTCGTGAATCCATTGGAAGGGCGACCGGCCGAGCACAAGGGCATTCTTTTTCCAGATGCAGCATCCCGAGAGGTAGAAGCCCGCGTCCCGGAATGCCTTACGGAAATTGAGGCCCTCGGTATCCGCGTGCCACACGTAGATACTGCCGTCGTCGGCAAGATTGGCGTGCATGCAGCGGTAGGCGGAGAGCAGGAAGTTATAGAAATCCTCGTCGGCCATGTTGTCGTTCATGATCTTCCCGGCGGTCTCTTCCACATCCACATTGTACGGAGGATCGGTCAGGACAAGATTTGCCCGCTGCCCATCCATGAGCCGAGTGTAGATTTCTTCGCCGGTACTGTCGCCGCATATCACGCGGTGCTTCCCGAGGCACCACAGGTCGCCAAGCTTGGAGAAGACCGGCTGTGCCAGCTCCGCCTCCACATCGAAATCGTCCTCGGCCACGTCCTTCGTGTGGACCTTGTTGAACAGGGTCTCGATCTCCGGAGGATCGAAGCCGGTGAAGCCCAGGTCAAAATTGGAATCCTGAATATCCTTGAGCAGATCGGCCAGCAGGTTTTCATCCCACGCGCCGGTGATCTTGTTCAGCGCGATGTTGAGCGCCTTTTCACGGGTCTTATCAATATCCACCACGGCGCAGGGCACCTCGGCGAAGCCCAGGTCGATCGCCACAGTCAGGCGCTGATGGCCACCAATGATCGTCATGTCGGAATTCACGACCAGAGGATCGGCAAAGCCAAACTCCTCGATCGACGCCTTGATCTTTTCATACTCCTTGTCGCCGGGCTTGAGCTTTTTGCGGGGATTGTATTCTGCCGGTTTCAGTACGGTGACCGGCAGCACCTTCAGTTCAGCGGTTTTCATTGAGCCTTGCCTCCATTTCTAATTTCTCGGCCTTATGCCGTTTCTCGAAGTTCCAAAAGTCATACCGGCATTTATCCGAGCAGAACTTCTTCGGCCTGCCGTTTGGGTTTCTTCCCACTGGCGTTCCACACCACGGGCAGAACTGCTTCGCGCAGGCGGCCAGAAAACTGCTGATATCTTGATCTTCCATCTCATTCCTCCTGACACGAAACCTTCGCGGGGCACCTGCGGTTGACACGAAACTCCATGAGAAAAGGCAGCGGTGGAAACAACTCCATCACTGCCTGCGATTACATGGTTTTTATGCTGGAACCGGCTGTTTTCACGGAAAAACATACCGGTTTCTTTCATTTTGCGGGGTTTGCCGCGGGACCTTTGACCCCCGGCCTGCTAATTTCGCGGATTTTAACGCGAGAGGGGGCGGCGGTCCCTGGGGAGAAGCCCCGTAGAGATTTGACCCCGCCCCCGGTGGGCCTCCTCAGTAGTGGTAAACGGGAGTCTGATCCTCGCGCCTTGTCTTCCGGTCATGGCAGCGCTTGCATAGCGCACGCCAGTTGCTCCGGTCCCAGAACAGGTCCTCATCACCGCGATGAGGAACGATGTGGTCGACGACGGTAGCTCGGGTGTACTTGCCGTCCTTCATGCATTCCTCGCAGAGCGGATGCGCCTGCAGAAACAGCCTGCTGGCCTTCTGCCACGCCCGGTCATAGCCTCGGCTGGTAGCCGACCGCACTTCCTCCGGATGTAATGGCCGGTGCAGGTCACAGTACTTGGTGCCGGACGGGACCAGCGCAGCACAGCCGGGGTGCTTGCACGGCACCTTCGGTTTGGTAGGCATCAGCGCACCAGACCCCATTCGGCGAACTTCTCGAAGCCGCCAATCTGATTGATGTAAGCGCGTGCAGTCTCAACCATCTCGTTGAAAGGCACGCCGCCGACGTGGTCGTCACCAATGGCGCAGCAGACCTCCACAGGCTTTCCGGTTTCCTGTGCTTTGAGCCATGCCCAGATGTTCACGCTGACGTCGGCCTTGCTGAGATCCTTCCCATGAAGACCGCCGCCGGTGACGCTGTCTGCCATGTCGCTGCCCAGCTTACGGTTAGTGGCACCGGTGTCCACGTCAGGACCGCCAGTCCAGTCACCGAGGGGATTGATCTCCGCCTTCGGGTATGCAGCACGGAGCTCCACCGAGGGCGCATTGCTCTGGCAGATGATCAGGCGCTTGCCGTCCAGAATGTATTTCCCATCACAACCGTACTCGGCATAGATGTCCTTGGCGATGCGGGTCAGCTTTTTCTGCTCCCTGGTCACCGGCACACCTTTGAAGATGCCATTGTCGCCGCAACGGAAACCGTGCTCCTGATTCTGTGCCAGATGGTGATCCTGCGCCACCTCCACGTAGTCCACAGCGACCTTCCCGGCGATGCGCTCGACGGCGGCAGTCACTTCGAAGATAGACAGGGAGATGTCTGTCTCCACGATGATGTGGCAGATGCCGTGGCCCAGAAGAACCTCCACGGCGATACGAGGATCGGCGACCTGGGTGTACGCGAGATCAACGATGGCTCCGGCAATGCGGTCGCACAGCTTGTCGGGATGGGAGGGGTTGACTTTTTCAAACATAATGATTCTCCTTCAAAAGCAGAAGCCCCGAGGTGTTTCCCCGAGGCTCCCGCGCATTTTTTCATGATACAAGCATATCACGTTTCTCAAGGGACAGTTTATATGATTTTGGACACGAAACTCAGCTCTTGCCGAACAGCAGCACGGTCAGCCGATCCAGAGCCCGGTTCTTCCGTTTATATGCGGTGGGCTGTTCGATGTGTAGATACTCGGCGATGTAGTAGGCCGCGCTGCTGCCGTAGGTGTTGCCGTCACCATAGAAGGTTTCGAGGCAATACCGATCATCGTCAGAGAGCTGCTCCCACGCCGGTTTGAACCAGTCCATATACTCGACAGCCTGCCGGTAGCGTTCTTTCAAAATGTCGATCTCGTCGATCGCTTTCAGGATACGCTCTTCACCGGCCTGCGGGTTATGGGTCCGCGGCATGCCGTCCCACTTCGGGCTGCCGACGCTGGTCATCTTCTCATGCACCCGCTTGATCTCATCGTCGGTGCTGTTGATGATGAACTGCATGGATTCGTAATCCTTGATTGCCGCGATCGTTGCCGACCGCTTGTCCAGATACTTCCACATAATGCTCATGGCATTTACCTCCGAAAAATAGAATCCCTCGGATTGCCATTCAGATTGTCAGGTGGGCCTTCACAGCCGCGATGAGGTTCTGCTGCGTCGTGTCCTTGTGCTTCAAGGCATCCAGAACATCGGCGTCCACAGTATCCCGCGTCAAAATGTGATGGATCGTCACCACCTCTTTTTGTCCTTGCCTCCAAAGGCGTGCATTTGTCTGCTGGTAGAGTTCCAAGCTCCACACCAGCGAAAACCAGATCAGGATGTGGCCGCCGCGCTGGATATTGAGGCCGTGTCCTGCACTGGCCGGGGAGATCAGGGCGACTTGGATATTGCCCGCGTTCCAGTCCGCGATATCCTGATCGCTTTTCAGATCCCGCGGCGTATACCCAAGCTCCGTCAGGTATTCCCGGATGCGCTCATGGTCATGCTGATACCAGTACGCCACCAGCACGTTCTGACCGTTGGCCTGCTCGATCAGGTCGCCCAGCATCTCCAGTTTTCGGTCATGGATGACGCGGATCTCCCGGTCGGCGTTGTAGAGAGCGCCGTTGGCCATCTGCAGTAGCTTTCCTGAGAGGACTGCGGCATTGGCGGCATCGATGGTTTCACCGTCCACCTCAACCAGAAGTTCTTTCTTCATGGCATCATAGAGACCACGCTCGGCAGGCTCCATGTCCACATAGTGGTTGACCGTCACGCTCTCGGGCATATCCAGATAGTCCAGCGCTTTCATGGAGACGGAGATGTCGGAGATCTTGCTGTAGATCGCTTCCTCCGCGCCGGGGAGTGGGATGTAGTTGTAAACGACGCCGGTATAGGGATTCATGCCCGCTGCCCGGAAGTAAGCTTCCCGGTATCTGCCGATGAATCGACCGAGTCTGACGCCCTTGTCGATCAGGAAGGTTTCTGCCCACAAGTCCATCAAGCCGTTGCTTGCTGGGGTGCCGGTGAGGCCGACCATCCGCTTGATCTGGGGCCGGACCTTCCGTAGCGCCTTCCACCGCTGACTCTGATGGTTTTTGAAGGAAGAGAGCTCATCGATCACGACCATATCGAAAGGCCACGGCCGGTGCAGCTTTTGCAGATAGTCCACCAGCCATTTCACGTTCTCGCGGTTGATGACGTAGACATCGGCCGGGGTCCGCAGGGCTGCTTCACGCTGCTTGGCGCTGCCTACCATCACACTCATGCGCAGGAAGTTTGCGTGTTCCCAGGTATCGCGCTCCTCCGGCCAGACCGTCTTCGCCACACGGAGAGGCGCGATCACCAGCACCTTCCCGACGTCGAAGCTGTCAAACATCAGGTCCAGAATGGCCGTGAGCGAGATAGCGCTCTTGCCGAGTCCCATTTCGAGGATCAGCATGGCTTCCCGGTGCGTTTTCAGAAACTCCACGCAGTAGTTCTGGTATTCATGTAAGTCGGTTCTTTTCATTTGATGCTCCTGTTGTCAATGTCTTTCATGATCCGCTGCAGCAGTGCCGGGCCGTCCAGATCGGTCAGGGCGCAGAAATAATCCGAACAGAAGAACTGCGTGATCTCCCTGACCGTGTCCGCCGCCAGTTTGTCGTTGGGGTGTCGACGCAGCCGACGGTATGCAGGCCGGAAGTCCTTCACCGCCTGCAGGATGATAGCGTTTGCCAGCTTCTCGTAATTGCCTTCATACATTCAATATCTCCTCAATGATGCCGGGGATCTGCTCTGGGTCGTCCAGAACGGAGACCTGAAAGCCGAGCTCCCGCAGTTGCTCATGCCGCCGCTCCTGCAGGGGCCGTGGCTTAGCGCCGGGAGCCTTCACCTCGACGAAGCCGATGCGGGCCTCGGGCAGCAGCACCATGCGATCGGGCATCCCGTCCGTACCAGGCGACACCAGCTTTGGGCACATGCCACCTTCATTCTTCACTGCCTGCACGAGCTTCTTTTCTATAGTCTTTTCTCGCATAACCGCTCCTTTCCATCACCAGCCTTAGAGAGGGTGCACCTGGGTGATGGTCTCTACAGGACCCCCTATAGCAATATTTTTTTTAGAATTTTTTCTCCTATAGGGGGTCTGTACAAGAGGTTCACCCAGATACACCACATGGAAAAGTACTGGGATTACAGGCTTTTCCGGCCTTTGCACCATGCAGTATGGTGTAGGTCAATCGAGCGTTTTTCCGGTCCAATTCTTGATGATGAACATCGGTGCAGGTCGTTTTACGGCATTTTGGCCTCAGACTTTCGTGTCCGACCTACACCGTCATGCTCCTCGTCAGCCGTCAAATTCGCTCTTGATGCGGAGTCCTCTGATCAGGACGCCCTTCTTCGTGCGATGCCGCTCGAAGTCCCTCTGAGCCAGAGCACCATAGAAATCCGTAGTGCTTCTGGCAAACTCGCCCATGCGCAGGCAGTAAGACCGGTATTCCTGGTACAGCTCGCCGGACTTCTCTGTGTACGACGGGTCGACCTCACAACATTCCTCGAGGAACTCATTCAGCCAGTCGTTCTGCCCGCGGTAAGCATCGATGGCGTCCTGCACGATCTTCGGGTTCTTGAGCTTATAATCCCTGGCGATGATGCGCTTGGCACCTTCAATGACCCACGCCAGCACGGCCGGACCTGCATTCTCATACAGGAAGTCGCCGTAGTTCTTCTGATCGCTTTTTCCGGAGAACACCGCATTGAACGGAATGACGATCAGCCTACGCCAGGTACCCTCATCGGTCGCGCCGACGCGGGGCAGGTGGTTCGTGTACAGGACCAAGGTGTGTGACGGTGTGAAGGACGCAGGCTTGCAGAACTTCTTCTCGCCGTAAATGTCGTCGGTGGAAGTGAGCTGCTTGACCACAGAGGTGTTCATGCGGGTACCCTCCTCGAGCTCTTTGGCCAACGCGAGACGCACGCCTTTGAGCTCGGCGAGTTCCGGCTTCACGTTCCTGCGGCAGCCGACCGTCAGCGTATCGGCAGAGACGTTCCCAGCATAGCCGCCCAGCACCCGGGCCACCGTGTTCCAGAACGTAGATTTGCCGTTGCGGCCGTCGCCGTAGGCAATGATCATGGCTTCCATATAAACCTTACCGATCGCTGCCAGCCCGACGACCTCTTGCACGTAGTCGATGAGTTCCTGATCGTTCAGGAAGGTTTTGTTCAGGGCATCCAGCCACAGGGCCTTACCTTTATCGCCTGGCTCGACGGAGGTGACCTTGGTGCAGTAATCCTTCCAATTGTGCTCCTGCCTGCCTTCGAGACCATCGCACAGACGATACGACGCCTGCGGCGTGTTCAGAAGCAGCGGATCGGCGTTGAGATCCTCCAAGGCAACCGACACCAGAGGCTTGGCCACTTCCATCGCGGAGTGGATGTATTTGATATTCCTTCTGCCCATCACGAACTTGTAGTACGTGACGGCTGACAGGTACTCGGCCAGCAGCTTCATCTGCTCGTCGGAGAGACCGCTCACAGCCTTCTTGCCGCCGGTGAGCGCTTCTTCGTCAGCACCGGAATTGAGCACGGCCTGCTTCGTGGTGAACACGAGCAGTTCCGCGTCGGCAAGCTGCTGGTCCAAAAACTCGACCACCGCGCCAAGTGCTGCTTCCTTCGACTCCTCCCAATAGGTGCCGTTGTACCGGAAGAAGTCCGTCGCCGGGTTAAAGCAAATCTCGTCGCCGTACTCACGGGACAGCACCTTTGCCTGACCGATGTCGCTGTAGTCCTGCGGCTTCAGGCAACCGGCCGGACCGGCAAGCTCGGCGATGTTGAACTGCTCCGGCGGGACATAGTCCGCTGCCGCTGTGACGACCGTTTCAAACTTCCGGGCGCTGCGCCAGATCTTCATGAGCTCGTCATCGTCCAGCGGCGGATCGCACTTGGCGGCCTCGTCCAGAAAGATCTTGTGCGAGGCGTCGTTCCAGCCGTAGCGCTTGACCACGCGACCGGCGAAACGGCTCATGGTGCTGTTGCGGCTGCCTTCCTTAATAACGTGGGTACCGTAGTTGCCCTGATCCATCCCAGCGTCGAAGTCCTCCTCTTCAAAGAAGGCATTGAGCGTCTTGATACCGGGGAAGAACTCCGTCTGCGGATCAGCGGTCCCGTAAAAGAACCGGGCCGCGTCGAGTGCGTTCGTGTCGACAAAGGGAAAGAGCGCCGCGACCTGGCGCTTCATGGCGCTGTAGGCATTCGGGTCCTCGGTCTCCTCAATCTCCAGAAAAGCATGGAACTTCGGCCGGGCGGGCTTGCCGTTCTTCTCTTTGAGATGATTGCGGCTGTAGTGGATGCCGATCGTCACATCCGGGAAGGCTACCCGCAGATCCTCCGGCGTCACCCAATCATCAGGGTTCTCGGAGTGATCGTTATCGAACTCTACAGCGAGGCAGTTGCTCCGCAGGAAGTTTGCCTTGCTGCGGTAGCTGTTTTTATATTCGGCGCAGACGTAATCGTGACTGACGGCCCGCGCCAGTGACGCCGCATCCGTAACGTCGGCCTTATGGGGATACAGGCAGTTTCCCTCACGGCCGAGGTAATCAGCGTAATAAATGTTGAACATCAGATATCCTCCATATGCAGGCAGACCGGGATCTCACCGGCCTGCCTTTTTTCTTTTTTAATCGTCCACATCGCAGCACTGATCGTCGATCGCATGATAGGCGAACGCGAGCGACTTCATGATGGCGTTCAAACCCTCGTCGCCACAGCAGGCGATCCGGATACCGACGACGCGGCCATCGTCATCCTTGATAGGCCCGAAGAAGAAGTCGCCTTTCCGGCAGAGCAGGGCAAGGTAAGTGCGGCTCCCGGCATCCCGACAGCACGCGCCGGTAAAGCCTGTGGTCCCGGCTTCCACCTCAAGGTGGGTGTCGCCATCAAGGACCGTCCGCAGGAAAGTGTCGACCTTCTTGTCGTTGACGGTATGGTTGCTTGTATCAATCGCGTACATGAAATTTTTCCTCCTCAAATATCCTGACCGGAATTCCGGCCTCCGCAGCGTGATCGATCTCACGCTTCATTCCTTCACTGACCGTGTCCCCGCAGACCCACAGCTCCGACACCAGGTCGAGTAGCCGGAGATCAAGACTGATCGCCAGCTCCCGCTCTGTCTCTTCCGACAGGATGCCGGGCAGCCAGAGGTGCGGTGTGATAGGGGTATATCCGTTGTCGATGGCATAGCGGCTGTAGCGCCGGGCCATCTTGGTGTTGCGTTCTACGTCGCCCGAGTAGGGTGAGCAGATATAAACCACAGGTGAATCCTTATTTCTGATTTCCACAGGAAAGCAGCTCCTTTCATCGTTCTGCACTCCTATGCCTGCAAAGGAACCTTTTTTATAACGGAAAAAGAAAAAAGCCGCCCCGGAAGGAGCGGCTATAAAAATCGGCGATATGCAGGCATAGGAAGTCAGCCGGACAGGCAGCGGAAAAATCTTTTTCAAAAGCAATTATAAAAATCCGCTGTTTGCAGGCATTGGAAAGCGAGAACGACAGAAAGGAGGAAAACTCTCATGACAATTCAGGACAAGATAGTTCTCATCGACGGGCTGAAGAAGCTGAGTGCAGACATGGCGGATCTCGCCGCGCAGCTTGAAGGCGCAGAGGCCCAGCAGCAGGACGTCCCTGCGGAGAAGCCCACTTATACCTATGAAGATGTACGGGCGATTCTGGCAGAGAAGTCCAGGACCGGGTTCCGGGCGGAGGTCAAAGCGATTCTCACCGCGCATGGTGTGAAGCAGCTTTCCGATGTGAAGGACCCGAGCGAGTTCGCCGCGATCGTCGCGGATGCGGAGGGTATTGGAAATGGCTAAACACGCATACCTCGCCGCCTCCGCCAGTGAGCGGTGGCTCCGATGCCCACCCAGTGCCAAGCTGTGTGCACAGGAGGAAGACCGCGGCAGTCCGTACGCCCAGCAGGGCACGGATGCTCACGAGCTTGCCGCCTACCTCGCAGAGAAGGCGCTGGGCAGGAACAGCCGTGATCCTACTGAGAACCTGACCTGGTACGATGCCGAGATGCAGGAAGCCGCTGAAGGCTATGCCGCCTTCGTGATGGAGCAGGTCGCCGAGGCCAAAAAGCTCTGCGCTGACCCGCTGGTCTGCATCGAGCAGACCCTGGACTTCTCCAAATGGGTCGAGCATGGTTTCGGGACCGGTGACTGCGTGATCGTTGCCGACGATCTCCTGCACATCGTGGACCTGAAATACGGCGTCGGAATTCTGGTCAGCGCCTCGGGCGAGGACGGCACCGGAAACAGTCAGCTCAAATGCTATGCTCTCGGTGCGCTGGACACCTTCGGGGACCTGTACGACATCCGCCGTATCAAGCTCTCGATCTTCCAGCCGCGCAGGGAGAACGTGGACACCTTTGAGATGACGAAGGAAGACCTGCTGAAATGGGCCGACGAGGTACTGGCCCCGATCGCAAAGCTGGCGTATGAAGGGCTCGGCGATTTCGCCGCCGGGGACCACTGCCAGTTCTGCAAGATCAAAGCCAACTGCCGGGCACGCGCCGAGTACAGCATGGAGCTGGCAAAGTACGAATTTGCCGAGGCCCCGACTCTGGATGCTGACGAGATTGCGGCGATCCTGCCGCAGATCGACAGCCTTGTATCCTGGGCGGAGGACATCAAAGAATTCGCTTTGCAGCAGGCGCTCTCCGGCGTCCGGTATCCCGGCTTCAAGCTGGTCGAAGGTAGGAGCAACCGCAAGTACACCGACGAATCGGCTGTGGCGCAGGTCGTATTGCTTGCCGGATACGATCCGTATGAAAAGAAGCTGCTGGGCATCACCGCGATGACGAAGCAGCTCGGCAAGAAGAAGTTTGATGAGCTCCTGAGCGGGCTCGTCGCAAAACCGCAGGGAAAACCCGTGCTGGCTCCAAATACTGATAAACGACCGGAGTACAACACAGCACAATCTGATTTTATGGAGGATTAATTATCATGAGTAACACTGTCAAAAATCCGTGCAAGGTCATCACCGGCAAACACACCGTCATGTCCTATCTGAACGTCAACGAGCCCAAGACGCCCCTCGGCGGCGGCACCCCGAAGTATTCCGTTTCGCTGATCATCCCGAAGTCTGACACCGTGACCGTCGAGAAGATCCGCGCCGCGATCAAGGCCGCCTATGAGGAAGGTCAGAGCAAGCTCAAGGGCAGCAGCAAGTCCGTCCCCGCACTGGAGGATATCAAGACTCCGCTGCGTGACGGTGACAAGGATCGCAAGGGCGATGAGGCGTATAAGAATGCGTATTTCGTCAACGCCAACAGCACCAGCAAGCCCGGCGTCGTCGATGCGGACAAGCAGCCGATCCTCGATACCTCGGAGCTTTACTCCGGCATCATCGGCAGGGCGTCGATCAACTTCTACGCATACAACAGCAACGGCAACCGCGGCATCGCGTGCGGCCTGAACCACATCCAGAAGCTCGCCGACGGCACCCCGCTCGGCAGCAAGACCAGACCGGAGGATGATTTCGCCGATCTGGACGATGATGACGAGGACTTCTTGTCCTAAAAGCAAAAACGGGTGGCGGGCATTACGCCTGCCACCCACGGTAAAAGGAGTCTGCTATGAATATGGAAATGGTAAATCAAGTGGTGGAAACCATTGTCAGCGGGACCATGACCGGGATCTGCCTCGGTTTCATCGTTCTGGGACTGGCCGCCATCTGGAAGTGGTTCTTCGGTATTGTGAAGCGCGTGGTGCTCTATCTGTTCCCGGGTATTGCAACCTGGGTGCAGCGCAGGCGCGAGGCGAAGTACCTCGATGAAGATGAGGAGGAAAAACAGGAATGGATGAAATAAGTCTGAGCCATATGGCTGATATGATTATCGTCTTCGGCGGCTGCGGTGCCCTCTGTGGGCTGGTCGGCGGTGTTGTTGCCAACGGCATCTGCCTGTTGATCGACGCTATACAGGTGTGGCGTAAAAAGCGGAAGGAGAAGAAAAATGATCAGGACGCTGTCTCTGGATCTTGAGACGCGGAGCAGTGTAGACCTCGCCAAGTGCGGGGTCTACCGTTATTGTGAATCGACAGATTTCGACATTCTTCTCTTCGGCGTCTGTGTCGACAGCGGCCCCGTCACCGTGTACGATCTTGCCTGCGGGGAGACCGTGCCGGAAGAGATCCTTGCTGCGCTGTCAAATGAACGTGTGACGAAGTGGGCATATAACGCTGCATTCGAGCGGGTCTGCCTGTCGGTCTGGCTCCGCCGAAACTATCCCGAGCACTTCCGGTCCTACAGCATACCCGGCGATCCCGTGCAGAACTACCTTGATCCGGCGTCGTGGAAATGCACACTGATCTGGGCGGCTTATAACGGCCTGCCGTTGGGGCTGGAGAAGGTCGGTGCCGTCCTCGGCTTTGAAGAGCAGAAACTCAAAGAAGGCAAAGAACTGGTCAAGTATTTCTGCTGCCCCTGCAGGCCAACAAAGAGCAACGGCGGCCGGACATGGAACCTGCCGCATCACGACCCTGACAAATGGGCGCTGTTCAAAAAGTATAACGAGCGCGATGTGCAGGTGGAGATGCAGATTCAGGCCCGGCTGAAGAACTATCCGGTGCCGGACTTCGTCTGGGACGAGTATCATCTCGATCAGGAGATCAACGACCGCGGCATCATGATCGATCAGGAGATGGTCCGGCAGGCGCTGCGGATTGACGAGCTGTCCCGGTATGACCTGACTGCCCGCATGCAAAAAAAGACCGGATTGGAGAATCCCAACTCGATCATGCAGATGAAGGACTATCTCGCTGGCAATGGCATGGAGGTCGACAGTCTCGGCAAAAAGGATGTCGTCGCCATGATCAAAACCGCGCCGGAGGATCTGGCGGAGGTGCTGGAGCTCCGGCTGCAGCTTGCCAAGAATAGCGTCCGGAAATACCAGGCGATGCAGAATGCAGTCTGCGCCGACGGCCGCTGTCATGGCATGTTTCAATTTTACGGTGCGAATCGAAGTGGCCGCTGGGCTGGGCGGCTTATACAATTGCAGAATCTGTATAGGAACTCCATGCCCGACCTGGAGCAGGCGAGGGATCTGGTGAAGGCAGGCGATTACGATACCCTCGATATGCTGTACGACTCCGTACCCGAGGTGTTGGCGGAGTTGGTCCGCACGTCCTTCATCCCGCGGCCGGGGTACAAGTTCATCGTCAGCGACTTCTCTGCGATCGAAGCCCGCGTGCTCAGCCACCTCGCCGGGGAGGAGTGGCGGACAGAGGTCTTTCGGGAAGGACGAGACATTTACTGCGAGAGTGCCAGCAGGATGTTTGGCTGCGTTGTCGAGAAGCACGGCCAGAATAGCCATCTACGGCAACGCGGCAAAATCGCCGAACTCGCCCTCGGTTATGGCGGCAGCGTCGGTGCTCTCAAAGCAATGGGCGCGACCGATATGGGCATCCCGGAGGAGGAGCTTCAGCCGCTGGTGGACATGTGGCGTAGCAGCAATCCGCATATCACGCAGTACTGGTGGGCTGTCGATGCGGCCGTCAAGGAGGCCATCTCGCTCCGGACGGAAACCCGGGTCGGGAATATTACGTTGGTGATGAGAAACGGCATGCTGTTCATCACGCTGCCGAGCGGCCGCAGGCTGTCTTACGTCAAGCCTCGGCTCGGCGAGAATCGTTTCGGCGGCGAGTCCGTCACCTACATGGGGATCGACGCCACAAAGCACTGGTCCCGGATCGAGAGCTATGGTCCGAAGTTCGTCGAGAATATCGTGCAGGCCGTCAGCCGGGACATCTTGGCATATGCCATGCGGACTCTGAGCTACTGCCAGATCGTCGGACATGTACATGACGAGCTGATCATAGAATGCAGCCCGGACGTGTCCCTCGACGTGATCTGTGAGCAGATGGGTCGGACGCCACCGTGGCTCCCGGGCATCGAGCTCCGGGCCGACGGATATGAATGCGGGTTTTATATGAAGCAATAAAAAGGGCAGGACCTACCGTGGTGGTAAGTCCTGCCCATAATCTTAGTTCTTATATCCGAAGTGCTCCCGGACTTTTTTGTGCGTGCTCTGATCTGTCAACTGGTACGCGACCATCGGAACAGAAATCATGCCTTTTTCCCAATAACCGTCGACCTGCTCTTGGACGAAGCTCTTCCACTCTACACGAATAAAGATTTCTTTATCAGCATCCAGCTTAGCTTTTAGGGAAGGTTCAAGCCAGGGCACGTCGGTAATTGGCATTTCAGTGCCGTCTATCGTGACAGTGAATTGTTTCATGGGAACTGCTGCAGCGGTGCATTCTCCAATGCCCACAAAGCCAGCACCTGCAATGTGGCAGTAGACAATATCCCCGTCTTGAACGTTTCTCAGAAACTTGCCCGTGCCGCCGATATTTGATGAGAGAAAACCATACTTTAATGCATCCGGCCAGCTTCTTTCATAATACTCGACCGTGAATTCTCGTGCTTTTTCGCTCTTAAAGAATTCTTTTTCGCTTTCTTCTTCCCAGCCACCAGCAATCTCTTTGATGGAGTCGGGGTCCCAGATATCCACTGCCATCTGCAGGTAGATCTGAGCTCGGGCGGCAATGCTCTCTTTTGTGAATTTAGGAATTGGAGCAAAACCGTACTGCTGGGCAAGAGGTAGGAACTTCGGATTGTTCTGGTAAGCGACAGTATTCAGCGCCTGTGCCAGTATGTTGTCCCCGACGTATTTTCCTACTTTCTCCTGATAATGCATGGCCTGATAGCTACGATTCTTATCCCTCGTCAGAATAATCAGGTTACCGATCATCTGCCTACTCGCCTGGAAATCATCGGCATCAACAAACTCATCTTGATAACTGCTGTAGTCGTCAGGGAGAATGTGTTCAATATCGAATGTGTTACCTTTCCGCTCACGATCCACGTAAACATCAAATTGTGAGGGGTTGCCCATCTTTACATTGACATATGATGTGAAGCGGGCAAGCAGATGCAGCATATACCGGCCAGAGAACTGATTCAGGCTGAACCTGGTGATAGCATCTACGCTGACGTCCATGCGGCGGAGAGCACGCACCAGAACCATTCCGACGGTCTTGCAGTCCTGATTGCGGATGTCTTTCATCACCCGGAACAGCAGATATTTATTTGTGTTCCAGTTCACTTTTTTGAAGTTGAAGATGCGGATGGACGCGAAGATATCGACAAATTTCGACACCATCTGGATCTTCCTCTTCACATCCTCATCGGAATCATCACTGCGCACGGCAGAGATGATGAGCATGGTTTGATAATTCAGATCTCGGTTTGCGTTATAGAAAACCTCCTCATATCCCGGGGTGAGAGTGGTGCTGTATTCTTTTAGTTTCAAATACAAATCCGTAACCCGGGACATCTCCGTCATTACGAGAGTTTTGTAATCAGCAGATTTGTTGAGCCCCATCTTGGCTTTCGCATTGCTGCGGACCCAAGTATGGAATTTTTCGCCCAGCAGCTCAAAGTCCTCGTCACTGGCACCACGTTTGCCTTCACGAAGCGTCTCTGCATAATTGGCGCGGAGCCAGGTGGAGATGAATTCCACATCCTGTGTATTCACGACACCACTGGTGTCATAGGAGGATGCGCTCTTGATCCGATTGATATTGTCTTGCCATCTGTGGTTGACGGCATACCGGTCCATCTCCACGATCTGTTGCATGATATATGCTTTCATCATTTCAGCACTATTCAGGCTCAGACCGCGGTCATTCATGGTCAGGAAGATCGTGTGCGCTTCATCCTCGGACGGAGTATCAATCTCAAGAAGCAGAACCTTTTCCTTCAGCCAGTAAATAAAATATTCCAGCGCTTCGCCTTTAAGCTCATCAGGGAAGAGCTCTGTGATGTCCTTGTAGCGATCCATCATATTCTGAGCGCTCTCGTTGTCAGGCTGATAGAAAACATCATTGTCGATGAGTGCGTACAGGCATGCCTTTCGGTCATCCACATCAATATTGAAACTCTTAGTCCCGAAATGATCATCGTAGATCATGTCATCGAACTGGACGACATGGAAGCCCTGCGCGGCCTGCTCCTTCTGAAGGTTGTTCAAATAAATAAGGAGAAGCGTCAGGGATGTGAGGCGCTGTTGGCCATCAATGATTTTGTTAGGAGATCCGCCAGTGCAGATGATACATCCCATGTAGTAGTAGCCGTAATTCATGACGTCCAGCGGAGAGTCATGGTCATTTGGATCATAGAACTCTTCAAAGGTATCCTGAAAGTCAGAAATCATCTGCTCGATTTGCTTCCGCCCCCAGCGGTACTCGCGCTGAAATACATCAACGGTAAAACGCCGGTGTGACAGGATTTTTGTTAGTGTATCGGTTTTGTCGATTTTATTCATGAAAACACCTCTGTATCAAGCAAGAACACTTCATGTGTTAATCACTTTTAGTATTTCATCCAGTTTTTCAACAATACGAAGCTGTTCTGCGATTGGGGGAAGAGGAACCAGCATCTTTGACAGTGTCTTGGCGTTGCAATTTGGCTGAGCGGTTGCAGTTGTTCCGTCTCGGAGCTGCTTCCAGTAGAAATCACTTTCCATGAAGAACTTCATATACTTGGCACTTAATCTTGGGCTATAGCTTGTTCGTATTAAATACCCCGCGAACACAGCGTCTTCTTCTACTGACTCTACTAAATATGATTTCCCTACAGTAGCGCCTGTTCTTGCAAAAAGAATATCGTTTGAATGGAGCCGGTAGCTCTCTATGCTTTCCTCATCAATATCGCAATATGGAACTGTAGTCCAGTTCACCTTATTTCCTTGGATGTCGGTTATTCTGACCATTTTGATCCGACCGGATTCTTTAGCTGGAGCATTATAGCCGTACTGAATCTGGTATGAGAGCTCTCCCCAACGAATCCATTTCCAGTTGCTCGGGATTGAAAAAGGAAGTATATCTCGTTTAATCTCTGGCAAAGGTTTTTCTTTATTAATTATACCTTGATTGATAAGCTCCTGCTTTTCAATCAATATCTGCTGATACAGTTCTTCCGCCGTGCCATCTTCAGACAACTGTTCTGTCAGTTTTCCTTGAATAGCCGCATCGATCAGTTTGCTTTTCAATGCGGTGAGATTCTCGGAATATGATGTTTGCAATGCATCGATAGTATCGAGGACTGAAAATACTTGCTCTATTTTATTGACAATACGCTGTTGCTCAGCATAGGGTGCTACAGGAATAGGATAATTCTTTATAACATCAGATTGTACACGTTGTTGGCCAACAGTCCCTTTATACGATGCCGTTCCCGCATTGATAAACCTCTGATCGAGAAGCAGATAATATGTATATTCAGGAAGCATTTCTTTCTGACGAAGAATGATTAGTTCGGTTGTGCCCCCACCGATACCGTTTGGCAGCCCGTGTGCAATGAAGGATTTCCTGTTCTCAAAACACGGAGTTATTTTAGCAAAAGCGACATCATTATCTTCAAACTTGGTATGGTTCTTAGCGGCTTGTTCCCATTTCTGTGTTTCAAATGTGAAGTCCTTGCAAAATCCGCCGCTTATTCTCTCCATAGGTATGAATGCCGCATCTGTTCCTCCGTCAGCCTCAACTTTTGGATTTATCTTATACAGATCAGCCAGCTTAGCCCATGCCCAAGAATCAGGTATAGGGTAAGGAAGGCTTTCATTTTGGCGAATATCCTTTTTTGAATTAATCCTCGCAAGAATGTCAGCGGCAGTCCCGTCCGTCGATATTTGATCCGTGAGCTTACCACTGAAGGCTAAGCGAAGGATACTGCATCGAATTGCAAATGTATCAATCAAAGCTCAATTCCTCCCAGCAGCTCTTTCAGTCGAGAAACTGCGGCCACAATTTCATCAGATTGTTCCTGCATTTCATCAAGTATATCAACGACGGTTCTGTCGTCTTCCTCAGTAAAATCCAACCATCTGAAGTTCAGGTCCTCACGTGCTTTAACCTCTGCCTCGGTATATCTACGCCATCTACCATTGGGATTAGATTCAGCATCATAGGTTTCTTTGCGATCTTCCATATGGCCGGAGCAGTAGCAATCCACGAAATCCTGGAGATGATCTCTGAACATAGGCTTGGTAGACATCGTGTGTTTGATACCGGTACGATAATCATAGACCCAGATATCCTTTGTAGGTTCACCCTTCTCAAAGAACAGCACATTTGTTTTTACTCCGTTGGCATAAAATATTCCGGTGGGAAGGCGTAAGATTGTATGTAGATTGAAATCCTTAAGCAACTTGTCTCTGACTTTTTTGGTGGAATCACCGTCTGTCAGGATACTGTCCGGGAGAACGACTCCGACCCTGCCGCCGGTTTTCACAATGGACATGATGTGCTGCAGGAAGTTTACCTGGTTATCTGAGGTTTTGATAAACTCCGGACGATTGGCAGAAACATCCACACTACCCTGTGGCCGAGTACCGAAAGGTGGATTAGTCATGACCACCTGGTACAGATGATCAGAAGTATCAATCAAGGAATCCTGATACACAATCGGACTTTTATTCACGCCAATATCGTGCAGGTACAGGTTCATAGATGCAAGCGTGACCACAAGATCAGTGTTGTCTGCGCCGAAGAGAGCATTATTCTTCAGAAAGCGTTGTTTCTCGACATCACGGCTCTGCGTCCGCATATGTTCATAGGCAGCCAAAAGAAAACCAGCCGTGCCGCAGCAGGGATCTGCGACAGTTTCCGTGATCTTTGGATCAACAACATCAACGATAGCGGAGATCAGTGCTCTGGGCGTGAAGTACTGACCGGCCCCGCTTTTCCGGTCCTGTCCATTTTTTTCCAGAATCTTCTCATATATAGCGCCCTTGAGGTCACCCTCCATCATGTACCAGTTATCTTCTGAAACCATATCGATAACTTTTTTGAGCATGACAGGACGGTATATTTTATTCGTAGCTTTCGTGAATATGGTGCCAATAAGCCCATCGCACTGTGAAAGCTCCTTCAAAATCTCTTCGTATTTATCTACGAGATCGGTTCCGCTTAGAGTACAGAGATCTTTCCACTTGTAGCCCTCCGGCAGATAGCTTGGCAGCCCCATAGACTCCTTTTCATCATCCATCTTCAGGAAAAGGATATAAGTCAGCTGCGTGATGTAGTCTGTGAAGCCGACGCCAGCCGACGACAGAACGTTTGCGATATTCCATACTTTTGTGAGAAGGGCGGATTCTGTTTTCTGTATAGTAGCCATGTTTTCTCCTCTTATGCTGCTCTCAATAGGAATCGTGACATCGTCTGCATTTCTTCAGTGAGGCCGGGAGCTGTGAAGCTGATCACGCCCCTGCGCCAGAGATCGGTGTCGATTTCATTCAACTCCATCACGGAGATGGCACCGTCGTTGATAACGAACTCGGCGATCTGCCGCATGATTTCTTTCTGATCGTCCGTCAGCACACGCTGTGCCTGCCCGCAATACAGACTGAATCGCTGGGCGTAACCCTTGATCAGGCTGGTTAGCTTCTGATTCTTCTTATAGGCATAGCGCACGATCTGAATCAGATTTGTCAGCGCATTCACGTTCATCTTCACATCGAGATCGTCTACCTCGCCGGTTTCGTCCAGAACCTTATAGTTTTTCCAGATCTGATAAACGCCGTACTGACGGCTTTCGGCAAGCAGCCTATCCCGCAGCTCAGCGAGCATGCTGTGTGTTATGACGGTATCCTCGGAATTATAGATGATACGCAGGGCCTCGATGCTATCTTTGTTATCCGCCAGATACTTCTCGAAGTTTTCTATGAATGACTTTGCCGTTTCCTTTGAGAAGCCTGCATAGATAAGCTCATCAGGATCATTTTCCGTGCTCACAACATAACCGCGCTGCATCTCCAGTAGCTTGCGGCGGGCTGGGATGCTGTAAATCAGGTCAGCAATCAGATCCATTCGCGTCGAGTTATCATCCGAAGGACTGCTGTACGGTGGTAGCGTCTCATGATCATACGCTTCCTGGATGTTGAATGCGATTGTCTTCGGCGCGAAGCCGAAAGTCGTGATGAAGTAATCAAGGTGCCGTCCGAACAGAACGTTGTTTTCATACCTGCGGTTGATGGTGGAGCAATAGTCGCGGAGCAACCATAGATTTTCATCGCTCAGCTCATTGTGGGCGAGGTGCTCCAGCAGCTTTTCCAGCGTGAATACTTTTATGCCGGGACCGGGATTGATTACGGGATGCGGGATGACCTTATCATGCTCTGTTACACCGACAGCATCTACAATATAATAGCATTCTTTGGTGGTGGCATTAGGCGTAACTTCACGTAGACGATCGTCGTCGATGATGCGGCAGCCGCGGCCCTTCATCTGTGTGTAGAGGACGTCGGAATGAACGTCCTTCATAAACAGAACAATTTCCAATGGCCTGACGTCGGTTCCTGTTGCCACCAGCGTCACAGTAACGGCAATGCGGAAATCCTTCTCTATTCTCAGATCACGAATAAGGCCGTTCGAGTCACCGGCGGTGTAAGTGATCTTCTGCACAAAATGCTCCGGCACCACACCATCCTCGAACTCTTCACCGAATACCTGCTTGGCAACTTCGACGATCTGGGTTGCATGATTATCGTCCTTTGCGAAGATCAACGTTTTCGGGATGTATTCCCATTTCTTTTCACGGTCGGGGTAGAGTTCCTCGTATATGGACTTTTTATATGCCTGCAGCACTTTTCTGATCTGATCGGGATTAACAACGGAACGATCAAGGTTGCTGGAGCTATAGTCAACCCGCTCCTCCATCAAAACAGAGGTAGAGCTACCGGTCCTGCGTGCCGTTTCCTTGACCACCGTGCCAGCCTGGAGTCTGCCGCCATGCTCGGTGACCTCGGTTTTGATCCTATATACGCGGGGCGGTACGTTGACGCCATCTACTACAGAATCATCATAGGTGTACTGCTCAATGATATTGTTATTGAAAAAGGCATATGCCTCCGGCGTCGGCGTGGCCGTGAGGCCGAGCACGTGCGCCCCGGAGAAGTAATCCAGTACAGCACGCCACTTGCCATAGATGGAGCGATGGCATTCGTCGACAATAATAAGCTGGAAATAATCCGGTGGCAGCTTCAGATCGTCGCCGAGCTGGATGACTTTGGTATCCTCTTTTTCCTCGTCTGCCGTGTTCTTCTCATCCTCGGCGTCCTCATCGGTGTCGCTGGGGATGGGGTTACCGGTCAGAACCGCAAACAGCTTCTGTATCGTGGAGATCACGATATCGGCTTTGATATCCTTGTCCTGCTTCAGCCGCTTGATCTCATACAGTGAGCTCATTTCCTGCTGACCCTCAGTACGATCAAAGGTACTGAATTCGCTCTCGGTCTGCCGTGCCAGATTGTTTCTATCCACGAGGAACAGGATTCTTCTGGCGGGGGTATAATTCAACAACCGGTAGCTTGCAAGGCAAGCGAGATATGTTTTTCCAGAGCCTGTTGCCAGAATAGCGAGGCTCTTCTTTTTTCCATTCTTTATGGATTTCTCGAACTCTGTTTCAGCCCTATATTGGCAATCGCGAAGACCACGCTTTTCCAGACGCGGCAGCGCACCGTATTCGGAAACCTGTCCGATCAGCCGCAGCATTTTCTTCGGTGAGTGCATTTCGGAAAGCTCTATGTAGTCACTGTCCGGCTGCAGCATATTTTTGAAGTAGATTTTTTTCCCGTTCGCGAGGTAGACCAGCGGGATCTGTCCCGGGAACCACAGCCCATACCAGTTCTGCGGATTGCAGGCGTAGTCCTCAGCCTGCTTTTGTACTTCCTCTCCGAGCGGGTTTTCTTCACGCTTTGCCTCGACGACGGCAATAGCCTTATCATCGACGAAGAGCAAATAGTCGCTCTCGGTATTGCCCTGCATCAGGGCTTCCTTAACAGCAGATGCGCTCTGCGGGACATACTCATCACGCGATACGATATCCCAGCCAGCATTGGTCAACTGCTTGTCTATCTTTTCCCGAGCACGTTCTTCAGGCAGCATATTGGCACATCCTTTCCTTTTAGATCTTGCCCTGATGGATAATTCGGGATCGGCATCTGATTAAACAGTCGCCCGTTAATTATCCACCGTTTCAAGGATATCCTCTATGCGGCAATGAAGGGTTTCGCAGATTTTCAAAAGAACATCCGTCGTAATATTTGCCCCTTTTCCGAGCTTGGCGATGGAGGCCGCGCTGATGCCAGCTGCGTCCTTCAGTTCCATCTTGGTCATGTCTTTGTCTATTAGTAACTTCCAGAGTTTATTGTAGCTTATGCGCATTTCTTGCCTCCTTCTATTTGATACCCATCATCATTTTATAGTGTTGTTCTTGGTCCATGTGACGAAAAATCATCTGGAACGTATCTCTACACTGCTGTATATCAATAACGTCATCCACATAGTGGAACCCGTCATTAACACCGTAAGTACTGGCGGCAATGTACGATAGCATCGAGGTCGCCATATCAAATTTGGTGTAATCCTCATGCCCGCCTTCATCATGCGTATATTCGAATTTATTATCTTCAAGAATACGCTTCCGGAGCTGGCTGCCGTCGTATCCGCACAGTTGGAGGAAATAATGCTCCAAGATACGACGGATTGCATTCATGAGCGGAATAACGGTCGTGACTTCTTTATACTCCTCCCACAGAGCTGCATACGAGTTTTTCACCGGATTAACGTTCATCCATTCAGTTGGGCAGTCCGGATCATGCTTTCTCCACAGAGTGACGGAGGAGCGGTTTTCTCTTTTCTTGACAAGATAGAAGGAAACGAAGTCATACCTGTCGGCATGAGGGTAAGCGATCTCCCGGTGGAAATAGGCATTATGAGTCAAAATGAAAATCTGCTTGATGAAGTTGCCCTTCACAACCGGGTTGCGATTATCTGCGTTGTTCCGGCAGATCTCAACCATCTTACGAACCTGTTCTCCAATGATAAAGAGAGCGCTACTATCCATACTGGATACCGGGTCGTCGATGACAACGATTTTCTGCCGTCCATCACCCTCGGCTGAGGCACTCCCGAAAACCAGTTGCTGGAAATATAGGAACGCAATAAAGTTCTTTTCACCTTCGCTCAGATCGGTTGCCACTTCTCCGGTGTCCGTTCTGACGACCTCATAGTTGATTACGGGGTTTTGTTCTACATACTCCACCGAGCCATCTGGGTGAACAATCTGCTCCTTTCTGGGGCGGACCTCAAATCCCTGAAAACCAGCATCCCGGAGCATGGTGTTGATATTTACTATAGCCGTCTCCGTCTCAACGGTCTGAGTTCGCAGCTCAGCAAGATCTTTCTGGAGGCTATCAACGATCTCGTCTTGAGCCTTTATGATGCCATCCTGGGTTTCCATTTCTTTTCCCAGCGCAGCATCGGCACGGTCATATGCTTCGAAGACGTCCCGAAGAACAAATGCCATGTGTTCGAACACCTGATCCCTGCACTCTCTCTTTTTCGCGGGACCGGCGTCCACGACATCGTTGTTTTCCCCGATCAGCTTATTGTAGCCCGAGATGATATCCGAAAGCTCCTGAAGAACAGTAGCGGTATCCTCAAGGGTTACAACCTTGGCCGGATTGGTGACTTTTTCCTTGATCAGGTCGACATTGGCAGCGATGACCGCCTTCACAGCAGCGAGCTTGTCATTGTATGGTTTGATGTCAATTGCTGGATAGAGCTCATCTGGAATCCGGGACAGTGGAACGAAGAGCGCGTTAGCTCTTTCACGGTATGAAGTTAGGAAAGCATTCAGCCGCTGAATGTTTCTCTCATAACTGTCGTCAAAACTATCTTTTACAGCCTGCTCGAAATTATCCTCCAGCGGTCGGTAGCAGTATGGGCATTTGCCTTTTGCTTTCTCATGATAATCACGATGGCCTTGCCTGAACCATTCGGTAGCGCCGAGCTCCTCCAGAAATGCGGCAAAGCCAGTCTGCGCGGCATTTGCAATGACCACGCCGAGTATATCGGCTCCGTCCAGATTGTCCAATACGCCGGTATCCGCCACTGTGCTAAACAAAGCATACCGTTTAGCAGAATCAGAATATGCCGACTCATACATCAATCGGAGCTTATCCAAATCATGCTCTACAGGCTTGTGCGCTCGGATCTCTTCAGTCAGCTGCCTGGACTTTCTTTTTCCGTCCTGCGTTTTGTCAAATTCTGTACGAAGCGTCTCTGTCTTTTTCCAGCAGTCTTTATACAACTGATCGAGCAGATTGTCTTTGGCCTCTTTTTTCTTGGCGTACTCCGCGGCTGCATCGGACGATGCCTTTCTCGCCGCTGCCTGCAGCGCAGTTTTCTCATCAATCTGTTCCTGAATCTTGACGTTGACATCGTTGATGGTGAAAACACCATCTAAATTGTGATAACTGCGCACGTTATCATCGATAAAAGCCTGATTATAGACGAGCGGGAGGTAATCGGCTTGTGTTCTTCCCGGAGCATAGGTTACACCCGCTCCGGACTGAATCGCCTTCGCTATAGTTGACTTTCCGGTACCGTTATTCCCAAAAAAGAAATTCACGTACGTCGGTTCGATGACGGTGTGCGTCCCTTTAAACGTAGCCTCATCCAGTTCAATTCTCAGGATTTCACTCGGCAGTTTATCTGGCATTCATATCCTCCATTATCTCGGCCGCGGCATATTGGGTATCCCGGCCTCATCAAAGGCTTCAAATAGATTGACCTTATGAACTGACCATGCGCACTGGTTCAAATCGGTAACCGCGCAGTCCATATTCAAGTCGAAGAAGATAGCGTTCTTTTTCTCGCACAGCTTAATCTGGAAAAGTGGTGCTATCGGGTGAAATGCAATTTTTATATTGTTTCCGACCTTCATCACCCGTTTGATGTAAGCATAGACGGCCATCTGGTTTGGATCAGTTATACCTCTTAGCTCGGTGTTTTCGCGGCAGATGATAGCGGGGAATGACATCAGTTCCGCTATTCCATCATCGGTAAGTGAAGAGCACCGGTCAAAGATCTCCTGCGGGACCATTCGCTGACAAAGAGCACGGTTGGTAGAAACAGTGACGATATTGTTTACGAACACATCGTCTTCCAGCGTAACGATGAGCTGATAGTACTCCTTACTGAATTTCTGGATCGCCATCATTTCTTCTGCGCTTCCGCTCCGTTCCTGCTGCGGGAAATTATAGTTGAAATTGACGATGCCACCTTGCTGGTTGGTAACGTTTATATTGTTGGTCCCTGTTTGCCCGACAATCGGCGAACCCGGTGGCGTGGCCTGATAGGGTGTTAATTCCTTGCTCACAGGCTGCCTCCTTAAAAGTTAAAGTTGATCGTGCCATTATTCGTCACGTTGACGTTGTTATCCCCATTCTGGATGACATTCGTCTGCTGCTGAATAATGGTCGTTTTTTTATCCTCCTGAACCGGCTCGGCGTCGGCCTCCTCATCGGTATCCGGATCAACGGAACCGGAGGAGGCTTCTCCCGAGCGGCTGTTTTTCCTGATTTCTTCTGCCATAGAATGTTTCTGCGCCTCGAAAGCAGCAGCAAAGGTAGCGAGACCTCCTGCCATAGCCTCCGTATTGATCTTCGGCATTTCAACCGCTTCAAAAGCAGAAAGGAGCGTCTTCCCAGCACGCAGCACGGCTCCGTTTATTACTTCATCATCGCCTTGATCTTCAAGCACTTCCGGCTCAGGAGAAACAAATGGGCTTTCCGGGGGCTCGTCCGGCTCTTCATTTTCAGCCTGCTCGTAAAGCGCAACTGAAATCGTCCTTGTGATGCCATCACCCAAATGACCAGTATATTGGCGCTCTTTGTACCTGACCTTAGCGCTGTTCGCATCCAGCGTAGCGATCCCGCATTTGTTCTGATTTGCCCGATGCGTAAGAACGTAATGCAACACACCCAAGAGAAATGGCTGTAGTTCAAACTCGGATTCAGTTTTCAGCTCTGCTTTTGAAATGGGGGAGCCATTCCCCCAGCAATAGAAAAGGTCTGCGTCATCGATGTCTTCATCGTTCTCTATGATGTCCAGACATGCCTTTACGAACCAGCCTCGCATCTCTGGGTTCAGGTGCCATTTTACGAAATCACATACGCGGTTCAGCGCCACTTTGTATCTGTTCTTTACGGTGTCGTCAAAAGCAGAAATATACGCTGTGTCGTTGAAGGGGACGTTGATGCTGCCCTCAAGTTTTCCCTCCCGATAGTTTGAAGTATCAGAAGAGGACCCGATTGTCTGTACCCCGGTGAAAGTATAAACAAGGTCCGCCATAAAGATCGGATTCTTGTGCTCATCCTTCACGCCCTCCTGATGCTGCCGCGGACTTGCATCAGGTAGTGTGGCCTTTCTAAGCAGCAGATACAGTACACAGCCGCTCAAAAAAGGGGTTTTGTTTTCCATAGTCGTCCGTCCTCCGAAAAAAAACAACTCAAAAAACTCAAACAACAAAATGTGCCCGCTCTCGCCACTTGACAACAACTGAGCCAACGATACGGTGGAACCGTAAGGTTAAGTCAAAAGAGCCTTATGCCCGCATCTCGCAAGAGGGGAAACATACCCTACATTATAACCGATAAAGGTGAATTTCACAACTGCGAATGCGAATGTTTGAGAAAATTCCGCAAAAATCCTCGTGCGATTACAGAATTTTTCTCAAAGCACGTCCGGGGCAAGACGCTAAACTACCTGCCGGAGCCGAGGTGCCGCTCAGTCAGTCGACGGGCTGAGCGGGGTTCGAGGCCAAGGTGAAGGCGGGCACATCAACCAAGGATGCCAGCAACACGAACTGCTGGCCACCTTCGAGAAACGGAGTAATCCGACGAGGTGGCCATGAGAACAAGACTGGCGGTCATAAGGGTTTTTCTCCGTTTCAGAAAGCCAACGGAGGAAAATCTAAATGGCAAAAGAGAACCTGCCGCGGGGCGGCAACGCGCAGCCTGACGCGCCTTTCAGGCACGGTACGACGCTCGGGGAGCACGGAGAAATCCTCTTCGACTGCCCGATCGAGATCAGAGACAAAGAGGACCTTGACAATTATGGCATCACCTGGGACGACTGCCGGTACCTGCATTTCAACGGCAGCCAGCGGATGCGGGTCTACTTCTTCAAGACGGAGAACCGCGAGCTCGCGGAGGCGCAGTGGTCTTATATCGACACGCTGCACTCGAGCGGTTTCGCGAGCATGCGCTGCATGGTTCCGGGCCGGAAGAAGCCCTTTATCAAATGTCCCACGACCAATTCCTGCGCCAGATGCCCGTATGGCCGAAAGCCGGAAGACAAGCAGGCTCCAGTGATCTCGCTGGATGGTCTGCTCGAAGACGGCTACGAACCGGCCCCCGCAGAATCCGTCGAGCACCGGGTCTTGAGGAAAATCGAGTACGAAGAGATCCGTGCCCGGATGGACGCCGAAGATCCCCGGATCGCGCTGGCGTTCGAGGGAAAGGAACTGTACGGGGAAACGGTGCAGGAGATTGCTGACGAGCTTGGCGTGTCCGCGCCGAGGGTCTACCAGTTGATCGCCAGAGCCAAGGAAATCGGAAGAAGCTATCGTAAGGAGACAGAGTAATGGACAAAATTGAGGTAATTGAGAAAATGATGAATTCTGAGAACGGCGGCCTCTATGCCGCCATCGGCGGGATCGTGCTCGTCTACGGTATCGACCGTGTGACGAAAAGCCGGTATAAGGTTGACGTGAGGAATGAGTCCTTCACGCTCGCGCCCGCCGCTGTGACAGACGATCCCGAAGAGAAGCCCGCGGAAGAGCTTGAGGACAAGCAGGGCTAAAAACAAAAATCGGCGGTGTCGGAATTGATCACTCCGGCACCGCCGATTTCTTTTATACATATTATGCTTTCAGTCCGCCGAACGGTAGTAAAACGGTAGTAGCCGATACCTGCGGTTGCCGCAGTTTGCCGCAATTTATCGCACTCTATAAAAATCTGCCGAGGCCAGGGGACTCCTGCCGTGGCAGATAAATAAGATTTTAGTCAAGTGTGATCAGCCTCCTGAAAAGCCGTATTCTGCCCCGTTTCGCCTTCTGTTGCTTCCCGCGCCTGTTTTCTCTTTTCCATGCTTGGCATGAAATAGTCATTATAAGCAAAGCTCAGTACAGCTGCAGCAGGTATGGAAAGCAGCACGCCCAGGACACCGAACATATTGCCCAGAACAACGACCGCAGACAGTATCAGCAGTCCGGATACCCCGAGACAGCCGGAGAACAGCTTTGGCTTGATGAGATAGAAGTCCAGCGCCTGTATCGCAACGCAAAACACGAGGAATATCAGAGCATGCTGCGGATTGACCATGAGCAGCACCAGAGCACC
>JAGCAN010000080.1 GCA_017652685.1 Oscillospiraceae bacterium | reverse complement strand
CTACGAGGAGCTGGTTGAGCGTCTGTTCACGCTCGTCATGCCCGCCGCCTAAACCGGAACCTCTCTGACGGCCGACGGCATCGATCTCATCGATGAAGATGATTGCCGGAGAAACCTTCTTGGCCTGTTCAAACAGGTCACGCACACGGCCAGCACCGACGCCGACGTACAGCTCCACAAAATCGGAACCGGAAATAGAGAGGAACTGAACATTTGCTTCTCCTGCCACTGCTTTGGCCAGGAGCGTTTTACCCGTGCCCGGAGGGCCTACAAGGAGAATACCTTTCGGAATCCGGGCGCCCATATCGGTATAACGCTTCGGATCCTTCAGGAAGTCAACCACCTCGGCGAGTTCGGCTTTTTCCTCATCACAGCCGGCGACGTCCTTAAACGTCTTCTTGTCCTTCTCATCGGAGCCGAGCCTGGTGCGCGCTTTGCTGAAGCGGGCAAAACCGCCTGCTCCGCCGCCTCCGGCACGGTTCATCATGAAGTACCAGAGGCCCATCGCACCGAACATGATAATCAGGTACGGGATAAAGCTTGCCCACCAGGGAAGCGTAAAGCCTTCGGTATAATCATACTTTTCGATGATGCCGGATTTGTACTGTTCCAGAATCAGATCATGAAAGTCTTCATAAAAAACGGAAAAGCTGTAAAGATCGTATGTCTTTTCCTCCGGCTCGGTGGGATCACTGGAACGAATCTCCAGGATTATGGTGTTCCCTTCCGTTTTGAAAGACTGGATTTTTTCCTTTTCAAAGAGATCAACAAGCTCGGAATAGGAGTCAAGCTGATCTTTTCTGGTATCGGAATTGATGGTAAAGACGACGGCTATCACAATGACGGCAAGAAGCACGTAAAAACCGATATCTCTGGCTCTGTTGCGGTTTGGTTTCAAAAAAGAATCACTTCCTTTGGTTCATGCAAAATAACGCGGGGGACGGGAGAGGGGGTGCTGGTCATGCACTTCGTAACAGGTGCGAACTATGGCTCGCGAAGACATCACAGTACTTCGATTTCAGTGCTCCGTCGCGAGCTGAAGAGTGTAGGCTGAAGAGTGTGGATAATACCTATCAGGAATAAATCTCCGGTTTGAGTACGCCGATATATGGCAGGTTGCGGTATTTTTCATTGTAATCCAACCCGTAGCCGACGACAAATTCATCCGGAACATCAAAACAGAAATAGTCGGCATAAATGGGCGCTTTCCTGCGTGCAGGCTTGTCCAGCAATGTCACGATGGAAACAGAAGCGGGCTCACGCACCATAAGATAGTTTTTCAGGTAATTGAGCGTCACGCCGGAATCCAGGATATCCTCAATAAGAATGATATGCCTGCCATTGATATCCCCTTTGAGGTCCTTGTTGATTCGAACAGCACCCGTAGAGTTGGTACCGCTGTAGGAAGAAACAGCCATGAACTCGATTTCAGAACTGATGTTGACACAACGGATCAGGTCTGCCATAAACATAAAGCAGCCTTTCAGCACACCGACAAAGACAGGTTCTTTTCCTTCAAAATCTTCCGAAATCTTCCGGCCGACCTCATGCACTTTGTCATAGATTTCCTGCTGGGAAATCAGGGTATAGGCGATGTCATCTTCCACTCTTTTCAAAAGGTGCCTCTCTTTCCTATTCTACTTATCTGATTCATAAACAGAAATCTGCAGGATGGTGTCCCCTTCCCGGGGAAAGGCGCGCTCGGAAGCTCCGAAACCGTATACTGCGAGGACGCCTGCATCGTCACGCAGAACCGGTGTAAGGGCACGCTCCCGCTGTGTAAGACCGGCCTCGGCATAAAGCTTCCGGACGGATTTGGTACAGCCTCTGCCGTGAAGGCGAATCTGATCGCCCGGCCGGCGGGAGGTGAGAAACACGCGCCCGTATATTTCATCACATTTAAAGCAAAAAGGTTTGAACAAGCCGTTAACTTTTTCGCTATAAACAGAAATTTCTGAACGGATGCACAGCCCGGCCTCCCGGAGTTCCACCGTTTGCCCGGGGAGAATCTCGGTATCCGGCAGCTCCGGAATATCCTGTTCCCGAAAGAAAATTCTCCCCTGCTCTGCGGTGATGCGAAGGCCCGGTACATCTGTAAAGGTTCGCTCGGTAGCCTCTGCCGCTTTGAGAACCGCATCCACATGAATTTTGGACAGAGAGCACGGGGATAACCGCCGGATCACACGGGATGCGACAGCCCTGTGCAGGGAAAGCAGTTCCTTCGCCGGGAGTGAAGAACCGTCATACCAGCGGTTGATAAACTCCTCCGCGAGGGCATTCAGGCAGGCATCATCCTGCCGGAGCAGTTCTCCCGAGCGCAGCACGGCTTCTCCAAAAGCCGGATTGATGGAGGTAAGAACCGGCATCACCTGATGGCGGAGCTGATTGCGCACATAGGCATCCGAGAGATTGGAGCTGTCTGTCACAAAAGGGACCTTCTGCTGTGCAAGATATGCCTCAATCTCTGCACGGGATACACTGAGCAGGGGGCGGATCAGATTGCCGCGAGCAGGCGGAATTCCCGCAAGGCCGGTCACGGAACTGCCGCGCAGGAGATGGAAAAGGACGGTTTCGGCATTGTCCTCCAGATTGTGGGCAGTTGCAATTGCCGTACAGCCAAAAGCGGCAGCTGCCTCTTCCAGGAAGGCATAGCGCAATGTTCTGGCCGCTTCCTCAATGCCTGTG
>JAGCAN010000079.1 GCA_017652685.1 Oscillospiraceae bacterium | reverse complement strand
TGATCATAAAACGAGGATTTTGAAAGATTGGCACGAAAAACCATCCCTTCTCGATACGCTCGATGAATTTTCAGACGGAATGTGTCGTTGCAGTGCAAAGCTGATCCGTCACAGAGCTGCCTATACGGCTCGGCTCAGTGAAGCAGCAGCTCCGATTCACAGAGAGTTTTCCGGGAGAGGGGAAGAACTTTCAATTCGCTATCAGACGATCAGTACCGTTTCCAATCCTTTCTCGTCGGAAAAAGAGATCTATTACGAAATCTGTGATCATCAGGAAAAGCATCGGCGGGCGGAGATAGAAAGCGGTCAGTGTCTTACAGGTGTTCATAAAGATGATCTTGAAATAACAATCAATGAAAATGCTGCCAGAAACTATGCCTCTCAGGGACAGGCAAGAACAGCAGCCCTTTCTGTTAAGCTTGCCGAGCGGGAGATTCTTCTTTCAGAGACGGGAGAATACCCAATTCTGTTGCTGGATGATGTTTTATCCGAATTGGATATGAAGCGTCAGGAATTCGTTCTCAACCGGATCGGCGGCGGGCAGACCCTGATCACCTGCTGTGAAGACGAAGGCATTTCCAGCAGAACGGGAGGAAAGGTTATCTATGTGGAAAGCGGCAGGGTAAAACCATGTATGTAGCATTCGGAAAAGAGAAATCCGTCTTTTCAAAGGACATAGTGGCTATTTTTGATCTGGATATAACCTCTCAGTCACATCTGACGAGAAGATTTCTCAGAGAAGCAGAAAAAGCCGGAAATGTTGAAAACACGGCGGAAGATTTGCCGAAATCTTTCGTTGTGTGTAAACAGAAAGAAAAAAATGTGGTCTATTTAAGCCAGATGGCAACGGCCACCCTTGCAAAGAGACTTCAGTAAAAGGAAAAATAAACTATGGCAGAAAGCAATGAAAAAGTAATACAGGAATACGATGCCGGTCAAATTCAGGTTCTGGAAGGGCTTGAAGCTGTTCGGAAGCGCCCCGGGATGTACATCGGCTCTACCTCTTCTTCCGGCCTCCACCATCTTGTGTATGAGATTGTGGACAACTCGATCGATGAAGCGCTGGCAGGATACTGTTCTCATATAGAAGTCGCGATAGAACCCGGCAACATTATCTCTGTCAGCGATAACGGCCGTGGAATTCCGGTGGATACACAGGAGTAGACGGGAAAATCAGCCCTCGAGGTTGTCTTTACGGTGCTGCATGCCGGCGGAAAATTCGGTGGCGGAGGATACAAGGTATCCGGTGGGCTCCACGGGGTAGGTGCATCTGTCGTCAATGCCCTTTCGGAATGGCTGGAAGTTCAGGTTTATCGTGACGGAAAGATCTATCAGATGTCTTTCTCGCGCGGTGAAATCACCCAGCCGATCACGGTTGTCGGAAAAGCGGATAAAAGAGGCACAACAGTCCGTTTCAAGCCGGATGGAGAAATCTTTGATGAGCTGGTTTACAATTACGATATTCTTCATACCAGAATGCAGCAGCAGGCTTTTCTCAATGCCGGTGTCACAATTACCATTGAAGACAACCGTCCGGTAGAAGAATGGTATCCGGAAAAGAAAAGAGAGGAAGAGACACACCGGGATGTGCTCTGCTATGAGGGTGGAATTCGGGAATATGTTGCTTTTCTCAATAAAAACAAGACCCCTTTGAACGATCATATTATCTATATCGGCGGAGAAAAAGACGATACATTTGCAGAAGTGGCTTTTCAGTATAATGACGGCTACACCACACAGATTATTTCCTTTGCCAACGATGTCAACACGCCGGAAGGCGGCATGCATGAAACCGGGTTTAAAACAGCACTTACCCGCGTGATCAATGATTACGGGAAAAAGAATAACATCATCAAAACAGACGCGGATAAGCTGTCCGGTGATGATGTTCTGGAAGGGATTGCTGTTGTTATTTCCGTAAAACTTCCGGAGCCTCAGTTTGAGGGCCAGACGAAGCAGAAGCTCGGCAATGCCTATGTGCGTACGCTGGTAAACAATCTGGTGGGTGAACAGCTCAGTGAATTTCTGGAAGAGCATCCTGCTGTAGCCAAAGTAATCCTGGAAAAGGCGATGATGGCCAGTCGTGCCCGTGAAGCTGCCAGAAAGGCTAAGGAGTCCGTCCGTCGCAAAACAGGGCTGGAGAGTGGCCAGATGCCCGATAAACTGCAGGATTGTAATGAAAAGGATCCTTCCCTCTGTGAAATATACATAGTTGAGGGCGATTCTGCTGCCGGCTCCGCTATTCAGGGCAGGGACAGCCGTTTCCAGGCAATTCTGGCCATGTGGGGTAAGATGCTCAACGTGGAGAAGGCCAGAGCAGATAAGATCTACGGCAATGATAAGCTGTATCCTCTCATTGTGGCACTTGGTGCCGGAATCGGAGAGGAATTCAACCTGGAAAAGCTTCGCTATCATAAAATTATTATTATGGCGGATGCTGATGTGGATGGCTCTCATATCCGAACCCTCTTGCTCACGTTCTTCTTCCGTTATATGCGCCCGCTGATTGAATGCGGCTATGTTTATTCTGCGGTTCCTCCGCTCTACAAGCTGACGCGCGGAAAACAGCAGCGTGTTGCCTATTCTGACGACGAGAGAGACAGAATCTCCTCTGAAATGCGCGGAGACAACCCGAACCAGAAAATCGACATTTCCCGGTTTAAAGGGCTTGGTGAAATGGATCCGCACGAACTGTGGGAGACGACGATGGATCCCGAACGCAGATCTCTGCGCCGGATTACGCTCAACGATGCCATTGAGGCCGATCAGGTCTTCACGGTGCTGATGGGAGAAGAGGTTGAACCCCGCCGTGAATGGATTGAAGAAAACGCGAAATACGTCGTCAACCTTGATATTTAATAAGGAGATTCCTTATGGCACATAAAAGAGATTACAAACCTGAAGATATAGCATTTCCGAATCAGGTCATTACAACCTCTGATCTGGTCAGTGAAATGCAGAAGAGCTATATCGACTATGCGATGTCGGTTATTATTGCCCGAGCTCTTCCTGACGTGCGTGACGGCCTGAAGCCCGTACATCGCAGAATCCTTTATACGATGTATGAAGGCGGCCTGACATCCGAGAAACCGTTTAAAAAGTCTGCGACCTGTGTCGGCGATGTTCTGGGCCATTATCATCCGCACGGGGATGCATCCGTTTACGATGCGATGGTGCGTCTCGCGCAGGATTTTTCCATGCGCTATATGCTGGTGGACGGTCATGGAAACTTCGGTTCGGTGGACGGAGATCCTCCTGCAGCCTACCGGTATACTGAAGCGCGCCTTTCCAGAATTTCAAATGAGATGCTCCGTGATATCGACAAGGAGACGGTGGACTGGGATCCGAACTTTGATGAATCCCGGAAAGAGCCCCGTGTGCTTCCGTCCCGTTTCCCGAATCTTCTGGTCAACGGATCCAGTGGAATTGCCGTCGGTATGGCGACGAATATTCCACCCCATAACCTTACAGAAGTGATCAATGCCTGCGTCTGTGTGCTGGATAATCCGGAGGCGACGCTCAGCGATCTGATGGAACATCTCCAGGGGCCGGATTTTCCGACACGAGGGATCATCATGGGCCGTTCCGGAATCCGGCAGGCCTATGCGACCGGCAGAGGAAAAATCGTCGTCCGCGCGAGGACGGAGTTTGAAGAATACGGCAAAGAGAAGCGAATCCGTATCATCATCACAGAACTGCCCTATCAGGTAAATAAACGCAAACTGATCAAGAATATCGCGGATCAGGTACATGAGAAACGGCTGGAAGGGATCTCCGACCTCCGGGATGAGACGGACCGCAACGGCATGCGTATCGTTATCGAACTCAAGCGGGATGCCAATCCGCAGGTTGTGCTCAACCGCCTCTTTGCCCAGACCGAACTGCAGTCCGGCTTTTCCATCAACATGCTGGCGCTTGTCAACAACCAGACGCAGCCGAAAATTCTTTCCCTCCGTCATATCCTTGATGAGTACCTCACCTTCCAGGAGGATCTGATTGTCCGCCGTACCAGATATGATCTGCGCAAGGCGGAGGAGCGGGCGCATTTACTTGAAGCGCTCCTTATAGCGCAGGATAATATCGATGAGGTTATTCATATCATCCGCACCAGCTACGATAATGCGAAGCAGCGCCTGATGGAACGCTTCGGGCTTGACGACGGGCAGGCACAGTATGTCTGCGATATGCGTCTGATCCAGCTGCAGGGCCTCAACCGGGAAAAAATTGAAGCGGAATACAAAGAACTGGAAGAGAAAATCCGTTATTATAAAGACCTTCTTGCAGATCCTGAAAAAATCAAGGCTGTCCTGAAAGAAGAGCTGATTGCTATTCGAGACAGATTTGGGGATACACGAAGAACGGAAATACAGGATGTCATGGAAGACCTGGAGGATGAAGATCTGATCCAGGAAGAGCTTTCCGTCTTCACGTTAACGCATGGTGGATACATCAAACGTCTCGCGCTGACGGAATACAAGGCACAGGGCCGCGGTGGCAGAGGGGTTCGCGCGATGGCAACCAAGGAAGAGGACTTTGTGGAGACGGTCTTTACCGCGTCTACCCACGACAACATTCTCTTCTTTATGAACTCCGGCAGAGTGTATATCAAAAAAGGATATACCATTCCTGCAGCGGGGCGAGCAGCCCGCGGCACCAATATCGTCAATATTCTTCCTGTTGAAGCCGGAGAAGCCGGGGAAAAGGTCAGTGCCATGATTGCCGGCCGTGGTTTTGAAGAGGACAAGTACCTTGTCTTTGTCACAAAGAACGGCACGGTAAAACGGATGGAACAGTCCGCGCTGAAGAATATCCGTGCAAACGGAATCCGCGCCATTACCCTTGACGAAGGAGATGAGCTGATTTCTGTGCTACCGACAGCGGGAGAAGACACCATTCTCATCGCAACGCATGACGGGATGGCGGTTTGCTTCCCTGAGACGGAAGCCCGCTCCATGGGTCGTACAGCTGTCGGTGTGCGTGGTATTCGTCTGCGCGAGGGTGACTATGTGATCGGAGCCGGCAGCTCCGCTCAGGGCAGTGCAGTGCTCACCGTTACCGAAAAGGGCTTTGGCAAACGTACGGCATTTGATGCCTATAGTGTGCATAAACGCGGAGGAATCGGGATCAAGAACTATCAGGTGACGGAACGCACCGGGAAAATAGCAGGCATCTGTCTGGTTGATGAATCCGATGATCTCCTTGTGATTACGGATGACGGAACGATTATCCGGGTTGCTGTTTCCGCGATTGGGGAAAAAGGCCGTGCAACGCAGGGGGTTCGTGTGATGAAGCCGGTCGGCGATGCGAAGGTTATCTGTATTGAAAAGACAGAACATTTTTCCGACACTGAAGACGCAGATGATCTCTCTTCTGAAGAACTGACTCCCGATGCTGAATAAAAAATCGGTTACTATCTATACAGACGGAGCATGCAGCGGAAACCCCGGTCCGGGCGGATGGGGCGCTATTCTGTGCTATAAGGGAAAAGAGAAGGAAATATCCGGTGGGGAAGAGCAGACGACAAACAACCGTATGGAACTGATCGCTGTGATTTCTGCCCTGGAATGTCTGAAAGAGCCCTGCGAGGTCGACCTGTATTCCGACTCCAAATATGTCATTGATGCGTTGGAAAAGGGCTGGGCTGTTTCCTGGAAGAAAAAAGGCTGGATTAAAAGCGATAAAAAACCAGCTCTTAATCCGGACCTGTGGGAAAAGCTGCTTTTGCTGGTTGCACAGCACGAAATGCATTATCACTGGGTCAAAGGCCACGCAGAGAACGAATACAACAACCGCTGTGATGCTTTGGCTGTAGCTGAGCGGGATAAATGGAATTAGCCTGTAAAAAAAGAAAAAGACACGCTCAAATACGGGCGTGTCTTTCAACATGTCAGGAGAAAAAGGATTCCATTTTTTCAGCAAGAGCAGAGAGGTACTCTTCCTGCTCTTTTTCCATCGTTTCTCGATAAGTGCGGATCTCTTCACTTCCGATGATTCGTGCCGTCTTCCACTGCAGATGCTCTTTTGCTTTTTCGGTTTTAATGGCGATTTGTTCATATTCCGGGCCTATCATCAGCAGCTGCAGAGCTTTTTCTCTCTTTAAAAACCCGCTTGTCAGGATCCCCAGCGTGTCATAAAGCGTGTCATTGGCAATCGGCCCGATAATCACATCTGCAGCAAGGGTGTCCGGCTTCCCTGCGCGATTGTTGAAGATATAGTCATACCAGGCGGGGTCCCGCTCAAAACGATGAACGGAAAGGCTTGTCAGGTCCAGCTCATAGGTGTTTAAAACAGCAGGCTGGTTTTTTCGTTCTTTTGTCCATCGCTGGGCGAAAGCAAGATTGGAAGTCAGGTAGAAGCCCTGGCCGAAATCCGCATTCTTCCTGCCATAATGAAGATCCGGACTCCGAATTTCCTGAAAACCGGTATGAAAGAGGAGCATTAATATAAAATCAGAGCGATGAATTCCAGTGGCTCTGTCCCGTCATTGACAAGGCCGTGCAGTTCGCCATCGTTGCAGATGGTGGTATCTCCCGGATGTACAGTTACTTTTGTTCCGTTGTCATTGTAAGTGCCTGTACCGGAGAGAAAATAAAAAATTTCGTTATCGCCGATATGTGTATGCTCTCCGATGGAGTTGCCCGGGGCGAGGATCATTTGGTTGAAAAGTCTTCCTTTGCCGTAAAGCTCAGCCTCTCCGTTGGCCATTTTGCGCATTTCCGCCTCTCCGTTCCCGTTGCGGATGCATTTGAATTCTACAGTCTGTTCCTGTTTGGTTCTGATCATGATGATTCTCCTTTTTTTAAATATTTATCTTTTAAGATTTGCTTGATGAAAGTGCTGTCCACAGCGCCTCTGGTGTTGTTGACAGATCCGTTGTTTTCCCACCGGGGAAGAAGGTCCAGAATCTCCTGCTCTGTCAGGGAGATTGTGTGCTCCGGAAGGCATTTTCTGATCAGCATCAGCAGAGCGTCCTTACTGATACCTGTTTCCCGTAGGAATGCTCCTGTATAAGCGGGATCAGATTCTTCCTCATAGCGCAGGAGATCCGGTAGAAATTCCGCGCAGGCGAAACCGTGCGGAATACGGTATCGCTCTGTGAGAAAATAACCAACGTTGTGAGGAAAACAGGTGCTGGTAGTGTTGATTGCAAGTCCGCCGAAAATAGATGCCTGATAGAGACGTTCTCTTTGTTGCGGAGTAAGAATGCCGCCTTCTGCTGCGGCAAGCAAAGGTTCAAACAGCAGCTGGATACCGCGGATGGCAAATCCCCTGGAAATCTCATCTGCTTTTTTGCTGAAATAGCTCTCAGCACAGTGAGCCAGCACATCTACACCAGTCGATAGTGTAATCGAAAGCGGAAGCTCCAGCGTATACCGGCTGTCTCCGAAGGAAGCGGCAGCAAAAAGCCTGTCATCTTTGATACTGTGCTTCCGATGCCTGCTGTCTGTCAGCACGGAGACTTTTGTCACTTCGCTTCCTGTTCCGGCGGTGGTTCCTACAAGAAAGACCGGTATAGGATGTTTTGGCCATTGCTGGCTGTAAAACCCGTTCTCATCCAGTTCGGGGTTGGCAGCAAAGACAGCAGCGGCTTTTGCCGCATCCATGGCAGATCCGCCTCCGATCCCGATGATAAAATCCGCGCTGTTTTCACGGGCGGCTGTACCTGCCTGTATGCAGGAATCAACAGAAGGATTCTGGTGGATTCCGTTAAAAACAAAGAATTCGATATTTCCCTGTCGCAGCAGTTCCGTCACATCGTTCAGGGCACCGCTTTTTTCTGCGGCATGCAGGCCGGTCACTATGAGACAGCGTTTGCCGAATGTTTGAAACAATGCCTGTTCCTTTGCAAGGCATCCGCTTCCGGTATAGAGCTTTACCGGCATGAAAAAGTTCATGGCAATCTCCTTTCTGCTTCTTTTTTCTCATTGTATCACGGAAAGAAGGAAATGTATAGAAGCAATCTGTTTGTACGGTTCCCTGTCGAGGGCTTAAATTGTAAACCTGCTATATATTTTCGGTTGACAATCTGAGCGGCTTTTTGTATAATTTTTTCCCGAAGAATTCGAAGGGGAGCTGAAGAGATGACAACAAAACAAAAGCTTGTTGATCTGCTGGAAAGTGCGGAGGGAGAATTTTTCTCCGGTAACCGGTTGGCAGAAAAACTGGGGATTACCCGTGCTGCTGTCTGGAAGAATATCCGGCAGCTCAAAGGGGAAGGGTATAAGATAGAAGCAGTGACAAATCGTGGCTACCGCCTTGAAAAAGAACACGATGTTGTCAGTGAAGCCGGGATCCGCAGAGCACTGGGTGAGCTGGCAGACGTCTTTACACTGGAAGTGCATGATGTCGTTACTTCTACAAATACTGTGCTGAAGGAGAAGGCAGATTCTCTGCCGGAATGGGCGGCTGTGATCAGCGGCAGTCAGACTGCCGGGCGCGGAAGAATCGGCAGGAGTTTTTATTCTCCGTCGGATACCGGGATCTATCTCAGTGTTTTGCTCCGGCCATCGCTCCCCGCGGCAGAAGCCGTACGGATTACAACGGCTGCTGCAGTAGCAGCCTGCAGGGCAATAGAGGAATGTTCAGAAGCGGTTCCAAAAATAAAATGGGTAAACGATGTCTTTGTAGACGGAAAAAAAGTCTGTGGAATCCTGACGGAAGGGTCACTGAATATGGAGACCGGAGGCCTTGACTGGGCGGTGATGGGCATTGGCATGAACGTTTATGAGCCGGAGGATGGTTTTCCGGAGGAAATCCGTCAGGTTGCCGGCGCGATTGAGCAGCAGAGAAAGAAAAATCTCCGGAATCTGTTGGCGGCATCTTTTCTGCGCCAGTTCTATGGGATTTGCAGTTGTCTTCCTGCTGCAGCCTTCGCAGAAGAATATCGGAAAAGAAGCTTTCTGCTCGGAAAAGACGTTCTTGTATTGAAAGGAGAGACGGCGGTTCCCGCACGGGTACTGGAGATTGACGACGATTGTCGCCTCGTTGTACGGTATGAAAACGACTTGCAGGAAGCGCTTTCCTCTGGAGAAGTCAGTATCCGGTTGGAAGAAAATCGAAAGGAATCCTTTGAATGAAATCAAGCTTCAGAGTGGTTGACCTGACCTACATGGCTATTTGTTCTGCCCTGATTGCAATCTGTTCCTGGATCAGTATCCCAACCACGGTTCCCTTCACCCTGCAGACGTTTGCTGTCTTTTGTGTGCTGGAATTGCTCGGTGGAAAAAGGGGAACGGTATCGATCTGTATTTTTATTTTATTGGGAGCAATCGGAATCCCGGTTTTTACAGGCTTTAGAGGAGGAATTGGTGTTCTGCTCGGCACGACCGGAGGATATATCGTCGGCTTCATTTTTATGGGCTTGATCTATTGGCTTTCAGAAACCCTGTTTGGAGAAAAGCTGGTTGTACGCTTCGCTGCGATGGCAGTCGGGCTCATCGTCTGTTACACCTTTGGTACGGCCTGGTTTCTTTTTGTTTATGCCCGCAGTTCCGGGGCTATCGGGGTGGGAACGGCGCTTTCCTGGTGTGTGTTTCCGTTTGTTTTGCCCGATCTTGTAAAAATGGCACTTGCGATTACGCTTTCAGGGAGAATAAAAAAATACTTGCATTGAGTCTGTCTGTTCGTTTCTCCGGAAATTTACAGGATTTCCCGGGTTTTTCTTGACAAAATGCCAATTTGAAAGTATCCTGATTCTGGACGAAAGTCGACAACTATTTGAAAAAACAAGGAGGAAACGTCATGGACGCTGGTAGTAGTAGCGGCACAGGACAAGGCCGAAACAGCATGGATGTGCACTTATGCCCTCGTATGTGCGTTTCCTGGTTTGTTATGGAATAGAACTCGTTTTGGCCTGTTCTGTGTTGCACCTTCCTGCCCGACTGACAATGAAGTAAAAGGAGGAATTTGCAATGGCGGAACACAATGTTACTGTTGAAAGTACGCTGAGAGCACTGCTTGAAGCAAAAAAATATTCCGCGCTGAAAGACGTACTTATCACAATGAACGGCGCGGACATTGCGGCTGTTTTTGAGGAATTTGAAGAAACAAGAATTCCTCTGCTGTTCCGGCTTCTGCCGAAGGAACTTGCTGCCGAAACATTTGTGGAAATGAATCCGGATCTGCAGGAACTGCTGATCAAGGGCTTTTCCGACAGCGAACTGCGGGAAGTCGTTGACGAACTGTATGTTGACGATGCCGTTGACCTCGTAGAGGAGATGCCGGCGAATGTAGTAAAGAGAATTCTGGCACAGGCAGATCCTCAGATGCGCAGAGAAATCAATGAAATTCTGCGCTATCCGGAAAACAGTGCTGGCTCCATTATGACGACGGAGTATATTTCCCTTCGCCCGAATATGACGGTCGATGAGGCATTATCCCGCATCCGTCGGACGGCCGTTGACAAAGAGACGATTTATACCTGTTATGTTACGGAAAATCGGAAGCTTCTGGGTGTTCTGACTCTGAAGGATCTGCTCTTGGTCAAAAGCGATGAAGCCAGAATTTCCGACATCATGGACAAAAATGTTATCGCTGTTCATACCAGTGATGACAGAGAAGATATCGCTCAGCTGCTTTCCAAGTATAATTTTCTGGCGCTCCCTGTTCTTGACAGCGATGATCGCATGGTCGGTATTATCACGTTCGACGATGCCATGGATGTTATCGAGGAAGAGACGACGGAAGACATTGAAAAGATGGCTGCTATTCTGCCGTCTGACAAGGAGTACCTCCGATCCAATGCATTGGATCTTTATAAAAAGAGAATTCCGTGGCTGCTGCTCCTCATGGTTTCGGCGACGTTTACCGGTATGATCATTTCCCGGTTTGAAAATGCGTTGGCGGCGCAGGTTGTTTTGACATCCTTTATCCCGATGTTGATGGATACCGGCGGCAATTCCGGCTCCCAGGCGTCTGTTACGGTGATTCGTTCCCTTTCTCTGGGAGAATTGGAATTTTCTGATCTCGTCTCCGTAATTTGGAAAGAGATCCAGACGGCCGTGCTTTGCGGCGTAACGCTTGCAACAGCCTGTTTCTTGAAAATAGTCCTGGTGGACAGGTTGCTTCTCGGAAACGATGAGGTAACGATTCTTGTTGCAGCTGTTGTTTGCGCCACAATGGCACTTACAGTGCTTGTGGCAAAAGTCATTGGGTGTACACTCCCTATGATTGCAAACCGTTTGGGTTTTGACCCTGCTGTCATGTCGAGCCCGTTTATTACGACCATTGTTGACGCACTTTCCCTGTTGGTGTATTTTACCATAGCCAGTGCCCTGCTCTTCCGGTAAACAAACAGAAAAGGGAAAAAACAGACCTGCCTTTTTTCGGGCAGGTCTTCTTTGGTTCTTAAGGGATGTCATGCCGGATGGTTTTTGGCGGTTGCTCCAGAAGTTCTGGATGCAGCAGATACTTTTTAAAAGCCTTAAATCCCCGGGAATAATAGAACCCATCGCAGATACGTTCGTCACTGACAACCGTAAACTTCATCTTTTTGCGGGATTCAATGGTACCGTCACTTTGTTGGGTAACGGTTTTGTATTTATCTCCCATACATAAAAAGACAGGCAGATTGCCGAAATCGTAGAGGTGATGGTATACCGGCGGTATGCCGAGAGACGCCATTGAGGTAAAGAAAATAGAGCCGTGAAATGGGCTGACATCCAGAAGAAAGAAAGGGAGAAGCCCAAAATAATCTGTTAGTTTCAGCAGCCAGATCGTGAATTTTTTCAAAAGACCGGGGATAGCCTTGATCAGAGCGGCGGTCTTGTCAAAATTGGAATCATCTTCTGCTTTTCCTGCCAGGAAGGCAGCTTCCAGTTTTTCACTGACGGTGTAAAGGGTTTCCTCCGGAGTGAGATGAAGTTTGATAATGGTCTCTTCTGCTTCTACGGTCAGTTTTTTCTTTACTGTCATGTTGAAGATAATATCTCCGTCCCGCGTATAAATTTTCTGCCCGGAGATAAAGCGGTTAAGAGCAGGATATTCGGCTATTGTTCTGCAATATGCCGCAAGAAAGATCTGGACCATGGAGAGATGAGGAATATCACTGCGTCGCTTGGAATGGATATAGCGTTCGATTTCTGTTACATCGAGGGTGTCGGCAAACATGGTATGTGCACCGTTGCGATTGGGCATAATATAGATGCCGACGTCTGTGATTGCACTCAGGGAACGCACTCTTCTGCCATCCGCTCGATCCCCCCACATACGGTGATATTGTCCGTCTTTGTGTTCTTTCATGGAGAGAATAAGCAGGACAAGGCCGGAGAGCATCAGCAGCGTCGGGAGCATTTGAGAGCCTTCTGGGACACCCCTGATAACAGTCAGCAGAGCGGTGCAGGCAATGATACCCCCGAGGCCGTATTTTTTGCTGAGCTTACCGGAAGTAAGAGCGGTATATAAAATGGCGATGCAGAGATAAAGAATAAGGAACCCGGTTTTTTGCCGTGCGGAAGAAAGTGGAACCAGTGACAGAATCTCCGTCAGACACCAGAACCAGACCGGGATAGCAGAACGGAAAAAGAATTCCTCCCCATGCAACAGAACTATCGCAGACAAAAGAAGCACTGCTCCTCCGTCCAGAAAATCTGTTGTCATCGTTTGCTGAAAAATGCCGGAGCGGATGTGCTGCAGAAAAAGAGTTGCCGCAGACGCAAAAAAAAGAAATACTGCCAGCAGGGTCAACCAGTTTTGGCGGCTGACATAAGTAGTTTTTTGTTTTTTCATGGCGGTTCTACCTGTCTTAATAGAAAGTACTTCTGGTATTGGAGAGGAATGCCCTTATTATACACAAAAAAAGGAAAAAAGAAATCCCCCTGTTTACGGGTTATTCCGTTTTTCGGCCTCTGTTCTGAAATATGGAGAAACAGGGTGATTTGCTGAGAGAGGGCTTTACCGTTGACGGGAGGTGCCAAAACGGATATAATACCGGAGAAGATCTGGAGGAAATCCAAAAAAGAGCAGTACTGTGAGGAAAACAAACCATGCTGGAACTGAAAAACATCTCCTTTTCTGTCAATACTGACGGAACAGAAAAGGAAATTATCCATAACCTCAGCCTTACCGTCGAGGATAAGAAATTTGTTGTTATAACAGGTCCCAATGGAGGGGGAAAATCGTCTTTGGCAAAGCTGATCGCCGGAGTCGAAAAGCCGACCGCTGGTCGCATTATTCTTGATGGAAAGGATATTACAGACCTCTCCATTACCGAACGGGCACAGGAAGGAATTGCGTTTGCTTTTCAGCAGCCTGTCCGCTTCAAGGGAATTCAGGTAATCACGCTTTTACGTATTGCTGCCGGAAAGCCTCTTTCTGTCTCGGAAGCGTGTAATTATCTCTCGGAAGTTGGCCTTTGCGCAAGGGATTATATTCATCGGGAAGTAAATGCCTCTCTTTCCGGAGGGGAGCTGAAAAGAATAGAGATCGCCACCGTAATGGCGCGTCATTCCCGTCTGACCGTCTTTGATGAGCCGGAAGCTGGAATTGATCTCTGGAGTTTTCAGAATCTGATCCGTATTTTTGAGGCAATGCGGGTAAATATTCAGGACAGCTCTATGATCATTATCTCTCATCAGGAGCGAATCCTGAACATTGCGGATGAGATTGCTGTCCTGGCCAATGGCAGAATCGAACAGTTTGGCACCAGAGAAGAGATGCTCCCGAAGCTGATCGGTACGTCGTCTGCACAGGACGCCTGCAGCCGCCTGAAATGAGGTTGAGTAAACATGGTAAAACTTGATGAAATCCAGAAACGCCTGATCCGTGAAATTGCAGATCTTCATGAAGTTCCGGCAGGAGCCTACAATTTCCGTGCCAACAGTGCATTGGCAGGAAGAAATACGACGGCGAATATTGATATTATTTCCAAGGAAGACGGCAGCGGAATTGATATTCACATCAAACCGGGAACCGTTCACGAGAGTGTGCATATTCCGGTTGTCCTTTCGGAAAGCGGACTGAAAGAAACTGTTTATAATGACTTTTTTGTCGGAGAAGACAGCGATGTCGTTATAGTAGCGGGTTGCGGAATCGACAATTGCGGATCACAGGATTCTGAACACGACGGAATTCACCGTTTTTATGTGGGAAAGAATGCAAAAGTCAAATATGTCGAAAAACACTATGGCTCCGGGGACGGGCAGGGAAAAAGAATTCTGAACCCTGTCACAGAAGTCTACATGGAAGAAGGCAGTTCCATGGAAATGGAAATGGTGCAGATCAAAGGGGTAGATTCAACCGAGCGTACAACCATCGCCGAGCTGAAAAAGAAGGCAAGCCTTGTTGTGCGTGAGCGCCTGATGACGCATGGCTCGCAGCGTGCCCTGAGTGTCTATAAAGTTCTGCTGCAGGAAGAGGGGAGCAGTGCAGATATCGTATCCCGCTCAATTGCAAGAGACCGATCTTATCAGAAGCTGGATGCATGTATTGTCGGCAATGCACCGTGCAAAGGGCATACCGAATGCGATTCCATCATTATGGATGAAGGGACAATACTTGCTGTTCCTTCTCTGGAAGCACATCATGTGGATGCTTCTCTGGTCCATGAAGCAGCAATCGGTAAAATAGCAGGAGAACAGCTGGTCAAGCTGATGACTCTCGGCCTGACAGAAAAAGAAGCTGAAGAAGAAATAATTAATGGCTTCCTTGCATAAGCATTGTCGTGTTTGAAAAAGAGGCTGTATTCGGCAGAAAAAACTGCCTTGTACAGCCTCTTTTTCCTTTTCATAACAAATGCGACAGCAGGATTTCTATCCCGATCAGAATCAGAATGACGCCTCCCAGCACAGAAGCCCGCCTTGCAAGCATCATCCCGAAACGTTTTCCGATTCGTACTCCGATCATACAAACAGCAAAAGTCACAGCCGCAATGATGAGGGAGGCTGCAAGGGCCATTGCCCAGTGGTAGTCCGCTATGGCAAAGCCGGTCGAAAGCGCATCAATCGAAGTAGCGATCCCTTGTATAACAAGCTGTCTGCAGGTCAGCGGCTGAGCAATCTCACCGGATGCATCCATTGCTTCCCCGTGAAGGGCTTCCAGGATCATTTTTGCCCCGATATAGGAGAGCAGAAGAAGTGCAATCCAGGGGATAAACGGCTGAAAGGCTGTAAAAGCTTCCGCAAGAAAGCGGACACAGCCCCACCCGATCATCGGCATAAGAAACTGAAAGAATCCGAACGTACCTGCGATCAGGCACATTCTTTGAGTTTTCATTTGCGGATCATGCAGTCCGTTTGCAATGGAAACCGAAAAGGCATCCATGGCAAGGCCGAATCCAAGTAAAACACTGTTGATAAAAAAGTTCCAGCTCATAGCAAAACAAGACCATCACACCTGTTTCATGGAAAGCGTCATCGTTCCGGCAGTAAGGTCAGCGGAAACGGTTGCCAGGCTTCCGGTGATCAGAGGCATCATGGGCGGCAGATGGCCGATATCAACGTCAAAAAGAATGGGAACCCGATATACCTCCAGCAAATCCGATACTGCGTGAATGTGGTCAAGACCCAGGCTTTTCTCCTGTCCGACATAAGGTCTCCCGATCAGAAATCCTTTCACATGTTCAAACCAGCCGGCATGCTGCAGTTCCCAGATAGCCCGACGGATTCCAAATACGTTCAGGTCGCATGCTTCCAGAAACCATACGAACCCGTCATTCTGATAAGCCTCCGTAAATGCCACAGTCCGGTCGTATTTTGTCCCGCACAGGTTTGCCAGAATATCCAGGCATCCGCCGATGAGCCTTCCGGAAAAGCTTACTTCACCGGCACCTCCCGGTCTTACGATCCTGCCATTTGCAGTCTTGTTTGCCTTGTCTGAAGAAGAAATGGTTTTCTCCGGTATATAGGCGGTCAGGGATCTTGGTTCCGTGCAGTGATAGGGGGCCAGCGGTTGTTCAGGTCCCTTTTCAGGGGTTGTTTCGTAGAAAGGATAGCCTTCCAGAACGCTTTTTTCGCCTCGCAGCAGCCGGTAGGCGTCTTTTATAGCTCTGTGCCAGGGCTTCATACCGAAAGAAGGTGCACACGGGCCGTAAACGGAAGCTGTGTCGCAAAGCGTAGCCAGCAGGAAAGTAAGGTTGGTATTGTCTGAATATCCCATAAACCATTTTGGTTTTGCGTTCCGAATTGCTTCAAAATCCACATAATCGAGGATCTCGCACATCAGCTCTCCGCCGCCGCAGGAGAGGAGAATGTCGCAGTCTTCTGTGCAGTACATTCGGGTAAAATCTTTTCCGCATTTTTCAGGGGTTGAACTGATGCCGATGCCATCCCCGGCATAAACGTTTTCTCCGCACAGGAGGGAAAACCCTTTTTTCCTGAAAACTTCCTGTGCGTGGTTAAAAGCGGAACGATATGGTTCAATGCTGCATCCGAAAGAAGGCGCTGTAAACCCGATAGTATCCCCGCTCTTCAGAAAGTCCGGATATCTCATAGTTTTTTCCTTTCGATCGTCGTCAGTTATCCGCCAGATTAAACCCGTTTTTCATATGGGTGCTGGCATCAAGCAGAACCTTGTTCAGAGTTCTGGTCGTTTCTTCCTTTGCCATAGCGCAGAGTTTTTCGTTTGCCTCTTTGATAAGAGAAAAATCTCCGCTCTGCGTCATTTTTGCATCGTATTCTTTTATAAGCTGCCGTCCACGGACGGCTACGACATCCTGATAACGTTCAATGTCCTGAATGGAAGAGGTGTAATTATGATCTGCCAGTGCACCAAGCAGGCGGCTGACCCAATAGAAGTTCTCTGTGGAGACATCCAGAGTAACTTTGGACAGATAATCTGGCAGTTTATCTGTGTTGGGATAAACGGGGAGAAGCGCATCAAAAGTTGTTGAACCGAAACAGATCCATTCAAGCGCTTTGATGCTTTCCGGAACTCCTGTACGGATCTGACACACCGAAGTGACGCCTGTTCTGTTGATTCCGATAGAGCGATACATCCCTCGCTTTCCGGTGTCACGGTTGGAGTAGGGATTGTAAGGGGTTCCCTGATAGTGCGATGAGAGCATATATTTCACATCTTCTACAGCTACTTTTCGATCCGGCACAAGAGACCAGGGAATATTATCGCTCTCCGGGGAAAACTCTGCATTTTCACCGTCCCAACGGAGAGACATTGGCGTAAGATACCTGCCTATAAACCAGGCGCGAGGGGTATTGTAGATATGATCCATATCCCTGCGGGATCCGAAAATATCTCTCGGGTTAAATTTTCCGTTCTGATTGAGATCAAGGTGATTGTCCGCGATGAAATCCCGCAAGTCTTTGGAGCAGAGGTTTTCTTTTCCTGCTCCGAAAGCATCTTCAAGATCAAAAGCGTCCATCCCGAACTGATTCGGCATCAGCACGCACCGATCATCCGGTACACGCCTGGCTATCCAGTGATGGCCTCCGATGGTTTCCATCCACCAGATTTCGTGTTCATCATTGAAAGCAATTCCGTTGGATTCGTAGGTTCCGTACTGCTCCAGCAGAGAGGCAAGGCGGAGAACACCTTCGCGGGCACTGTGGATATAAGGCAGTACGAGGACGATTATATCCTCTTCTCCGATTCCGCCGGGAATATCTTTTTCTCTGCGGCTTTTCGCTTTTTGGTATTTCACCAGCGGATCGGCGGCGAGCACTCGTGCATTGGAAGTAATGGTTTCCGTTGCCGTCATTCCGACGTTTGCTTCGTTAATACCGGTCGCTGCCCAGATGCCGTCTTTCCGGTCCACGCTTGGGCATGCGGTGTACCGCATCGGGTTATCAGGCAGTTCAAGCTGCAGATGGGAAAGGACGCTTTTGTATTTTTTTGCCTGCTGTTTCGGAGCAACGACAACCATTTTCTTTACATCGAAATGTCCGTCATCGGTTCTTGCAATCATGGTTGATCCGTCGTTGCTGGCACGTTTGCCGACTAAAATGGTAGTGCAGGGCATATGGTTTCTCCTTTTATCTGTTGTTATTCACTTTTTAATTCCGTTACAGAACAGATTCTCGCACCAACATTAGCCATATCCCGGAGATTGCTCTGCTGGATTTCCTCTGTTGCGGAAGATGTACAGTCGCTCAGTACGGTTACATTATAATCCAGGCAGATGGCGTCATAACAGGTGGTGCGGATGCAGTTCGGGGTTGTGGTTCCGGCGAGGATGACGTGGCGGATACCTTTTCTTCGTAAAATCAGGTCAAGGCTTGTGTCAAAAAAAGCGGAATAGCGCGGCTTAAGAAGATGGAAATCCGATTCATCCTCTCCGAAAGCTTCCGGCATCGCTGTCGAGATATTCTCCGCGCATCCCTGAGAAAGCGGTTTTCCGCCGTTCAGCCATGCGGCATAACGCGTATGTTCCACGTTGCTCCCGTCGGGGAGGTATTCCCTTGTTATAAAGAACACCGGAATGCCGTTTTTCCGGCAGTGTGCAATCGCTTCTGCACAGGCGGGAACAGTTGCCGGAGCGCCTGCGATAAACAGGGGAGAAGCGGGATCCAGAAACCCGTTTTGCATATCGATGACAATCAATGCACTTTTTTCCATGTTTTCAGCACCTCGGAGTGATTGGCATTATTTCCCTGATTATAACCAGAAGGCTGTTTGTTATCAAGAGGAGAGTGGAGAAAACTGCAACAAAAAAGAACCCTGAACCGAGGACATCTCACGGTTCAGGGTTTTTGCTTGCTAAGCTCAATTTTATCTTTAGGGGGTCAATTTTACCGGTTGAGCTAGATTATTCCCAGATTAATTCTATTCTGGAAATATCATTCCGCTTAATCTCTTTATCATCTCCTGGAATAGAATAGGTCCAGTTTTGGTTTGCAAATCTTAGCCACTGTTTGAATTCTTCTACCTGAGCGTCGGAAAGTTGCGCATCAATAAACGATAAGTCCTGAAAATGGATTCTGAGCGTCTGCATTTTGTTTTCTTCCTTTCTTTTCTTTATTATAGTTTCATAGCTTGTTTGTTTTGAGCTATCTTCGGAAGGCTCCAGCGGTAATGCGCAGCCAGGTTTCTTAAAACAAAGATGATAATAGCACCAATCAACATAGAAAAGATAGAGCCTAGCAAAGGCCAGCACAATGCGCACACAACCGCGCCGATCAGAGATGCACAGGCATAAAAGTGTTTCACAAAGACGAAAGGAGTACTGCAAGACAATACATCCCGAAAGATCCCGCCGCCGATACCAGTAATCACACCCACAAAGACTGCAAGATATATATTGGCATCCTGAACATGCACAAAAGCTGTTTCAACGCCGACCACTGTAAATAAGCCCAGACCGATCGAATCCATCGTACGGAGCAACACCTCACAAATCGCTATCTGTTGCAATTGAATATGGCGTCTGGCTGTGATGAAGGAGAAGATCCCTACCGCAATTGCAGAGAGAGTGAAAACAGGTTCCCGGAAGGCTGCCGGCGGCGTAACATTCAGGATGATATCTCGAATGATACCGCCTCCGACAGCTGTAATCATAGCAAGAATAGTCACACCGAAAAGATCCATTTTCTTCCGAATCCCAACGTCTGCGCCAGATAGGGCAAAAGCCACCGTACCGATAAATTCAAAAATAAAAACCATCAATTTTTCCGCCCTGTCACAGTCAGGAACTTTCGTCGTCTGATGTCATTAGACACATAGCCGAGAATCAAGTTTCCGTTACTTTCAATCGTGTTGTTTTTCTGTTGTCTTGTTTTTTCTTCCTTGACTGTATGGTAGCACAGGGTTATATTAAAGTAAAGCGATGGTTCTTCAAATTAGTTTTAAGTACAACTGAAAGGAGAAAATATGGAAACCTCTCGATACAGGGCATTTGCCTTTGCAGCGGAAACCGGTAGTTTTTCACGAGCTGCAGAAGAACTCAACTACTCTCCGTCAGGTGTCAGCCAGTTGATCAACGCGCTGGAAGCCGATCTCGGAATTAGTCTGCTGCACCGAACCAGCCGCGGAGTCTCACTTTCTCCCGCCGGAGAAACCTTGCTCCCCGCAGTTCGTGCCCTTCTTCAGCAAGAGGAGAGAGTGTTTCAGCTTTCTTCGGAATTAAACGGGCTCATGACCGGAGAACTCAATATCGCCAGTTACTCCAGCGTTTCGTTTCGATGGCTTCCTAAAGTGATCAAAGCATTTCAGCAGGATTACCCGAATATCAAGCTTCATCTGATGGAGGGAATCAGCCAGGAAGTCCTTCAATGGCTCGGCGATTCCAAGGCAGATATCGGCTTCCTTAGTTCTGTCAAAGATTGTAGCTATGAATGGATTCCCTTGAGTGACGACCCAATGATTGCCGTTTTGCCTAAGAATCATCCTTATGCAAATGCAGATGTATATCCTCTTTTGAAATGTGAACAAGAGAGATTCATCATGCCCGCGCTGGGAAAGGATTCCGATGTTGTGGATTTACTTGAGCGATTCCATCTCAATCCGACGATCATATACTCTACTCTTGAGTCTTTTTCGGCATTTGCCATGATTGAGAATGGGCTCGGTATGACCATAACAAACCAGCTGATCACAGAAGGATTTCAGGCAGACGTTGTCAAATTACCGCTTGATCCTCCGCAGCATATTCATTTCGGCATCATGATTCCGAATAAAGATGCTCTTTCTCCGGCAGCCAAGAAATTTGTAGAATATGCAAAGAAAACGATGGCGAGATGTTAGAGAAATCTCCGACAAGAAAAAGGGGGAAATTTTTCGGATAGAGATTAACAGGATTATAAATATCAGACTACTTACGCTGGATTTGCTGGAATATTATTTGTTTTTTTCGAATACACAACTTTCTCGGCTGGTTTTTTCATAACGGTAATAAATTCTTGGAGTATATATAAAACTGTGTAAACTAGACCAATTAAGGGATGAACTGGATCAACGCAGTTGAACCCCTATGTTATGGCATTACTGCGATGTTCTTATAGGATATCATATGGAAGAAGAGGAGTTGTCGCAAAATGAAGTTTTGTGGTAGCTCCCGTTTTGTTTCTGAAAGAGCAAAAAAACGCCCTGCCGGTTGGCAGGGCGCAGGAAGTTTGTTTTATCCCTCTATTTGAATGGTCTTCCGTTCCGGAAGCTTGATCGCTTTTTCTTTCGGGAAGTCAAGAGTCAGAACTCCGTCTTCGAATTTTGCCTTCACATCTTCTTCTGTCAGGCTCTCGCCGATGTAGAAGCTTCTGCTCATCGAACCGGAATAACGTTCCTGATGAACAAGTTTACCCTTCTTGTTCTTTTCCTCTTCTTCTACACCTTTTGATGCAGTGATCGTCAGGTAGCCGTTTTGCAGCTGGAGATCAATCTGATCCTTTTTGAAGCCCGGCAGATCGATCGAAAGCTCATAGCCTTCTTCATGCTCTTTCAGATCCGTCTTCATCACGCGTGCTGCATGCTTGCCGTACAGTTTGTGGTCGACGTCACTTGTGAAACCTCTGAACGGGAAATCCATCCAGTCATCAAACAAACTCTCTCCAAAAATACTCGGTAACATAAGTCATGCCTCCTTTTGTAATGCAATCATTTTTTGTTTGTTACCTGAGCAAGGGGAAGGAGGTCATTTATTCGATCTCTATTTCCTTTGTTCGATGCCTATTATAGCACCATTTTTAGCACTGTCAAGAGGAGAGCGCTAAAACCTGTGAACAGGCTATGAACAAACATTGCAAAATTTGTGAAATCGAACGGGAGAACCAATTGACAAATGAAAAGAAGAAGCTTATTCTCAGAAAACAGTAATACGAATAACGGATAAGACGCGTTAAAAAGATTTCCGAGATGGAAAGTTTTAACTAGTTTTATCAGTTGTTAGCGTAAAATGGAGGCGTAAAATGTCCACGTCCATCGATCTCAATGCCGATCTCGGAGAGAGTTTCGGCGTTTACCGTTATGGCGCTGACGAGGAACTGATTCCTCTTGTCTCTTCTGTTAATATTGCCTGCGGCTGGCATGGCGGTGATCCGACAACGATTCGGAAAGCAGCGGCGCTTGCCAGAAAGAACGGAGTTGCCATAGGTGCCCATCCGGGCTATCCTGATCTTATGGGATTTGGGCGCCGATATATGGCGCTTTCCCCCGCCGAAGTTACGGACAGCCTTCTGATACAGATCGGCGGGTTGGATGGTCTTTGCCGGGCAGAAGATACCTGCATTTCCTATGTCAAGCCTCACGGAGCGCTCTATAATGCCGCTGCAAAAGATGCCGGTCTTGCAGAAGCGATTAGCAAAGCAATTCTTCTTTACAATCCGGGGCTGATGCTCCTTTGCCCTGCAGGAAGTGCCATGGAAGAGTGTGCACGGGCAATGGGAGTGCGTGTCGCGGGAGAATTCTTTGCCGATCGGGCATACCGGGATGACGGAAGCCTTGTCCCGAGAACAGAGAAGAACGCGGTGCTTTCCGATCCGGAAGAGATCGTTCCCCGTGTGCTTTCTGCCGTGAAAAACGGAACGGTTATAACCGAAAGCGGGAAGCTTCTTCCGGTTTCATTTGATTCTGTTTGCCTGCATGGAGATAATCCAAAAGCCGTTCAGCTGGCAGTTGCGATTAGTAAAGCCCTTCGGGCTTGCGGGGTCCTGATAAAAGCATTTGCAAAAACGGGCTATGAAAAATAAGCTTACACTTCTTCCGCATGGAGACCGTGCAGTGGATGTTGTTTTTGAAAATGAAATCTCTCCTGCGGTGAATGCCCGGGTTCATGCGCTTTCCCGTGCGGTTCTCGGCAAAGAACATCCCGGTATCATCAGTTGTATTCCCGGTTATCGTGTTCTGACGGTGGAATATGATCCTCTTTGCCTGACGTATGGACAGATCTGTCTTTTTCTGCGGGAGCTTTCATCGGAAGAGAAAAGCAAAAACGCCGGTAGGATTGTGAGAATCCCCGTCTGTTATGGTGGCAGCTTCGGGCCGGATCTGGAAGAAGTTGCAAAGCACGCCGGTCTTTCTGCGGAGGAAGTGATTCTTCGGCATACTGCGCCGGATTATCATGTCTATATGCTTGGTTTTCGGCCGGGGTTTCCTTATCTCGGCGGGCTTGATCCGGCGATTGCCTGTCCGCGCAGGGCAACACCGCGTCAAATCGTCGAGCAGGGAAGCGTTGGAATCGCCGGTGCGCAGACAGGTGTTTACCCGGAACAGTCCCCGGGAGGCTGGAATCTGATTGGACGAACACCGTTGAAACTGTTTGATGAAAAATCGCTCTCTCTGATCCAACCGGGAGATACTGTGCATTTTGAGAAAATTGATGAAACGGAGTTCAAAGAAATAGAAAGAAGCGGGAGGGGAAAAAGATGATCGAGATTCTCGAAAAAGGCTTCTTCACTCTGCCCGTTACGTCGAAGCGCCATACTTTTGCTTCTTTAGGAGTTCCGGCCGGTGGACCGATGGACTCTTTTCGATATGTTCTTGCAAACTATCTGGTTGGGAATCCGCCGGATACACCCGCTTTGGAAGCGACGCTGATTCTGCCCGGAATTCGTTTTACAGACCGCAGAGCGTTTTCTGTTGTCGGAGGGGTGAAGAGCATACTGCTTCTGCACAGAGGAAAGAAGCAGCTGCTTCCTGCCGGAGAAACGCTGTTTGCAGAACCCGGGGATGAGCTTCTCGTTGCCCCGCTGGAATACGGAATGCGGGCGTATCTCGCAATTTCTGGAGGGCTTCGGATGGAGACGTTTCGCCCAAAGCCGGTTCTGAAAGGAGATAGACTTGCTCTCCAGCCCGGTCGTTTACCTGATCCCCGCAGCCTGGGAGAAATCTCTCTGCCTATGCCGGAGAGAGAGGCTGTGCTTCGTGTGATGGATGGCGTACAATATGACCATTTTTCAGAAGATGGGATCCGGGCCTTCTATAACAGCGAATATCTTTACACACCGCAGAGCGATCGTATGGGAATCCGTCTTTCCGGAGAAGCAGTATCTTTTGCGAACGGGCATGACGGCAACATTCTTTCGGAAGGCATTCTCATGGGAGATATTCAGATTACGTCTTCCGGACAGCCGATTCTGCTGATGGCTGATTGTCAGACGGTCGGAGGATATGCAAAAATAGCGCATGTGATTGCAGCTGACCTGCCTGTTGCTGCGCAGCTTCGTCCCGGTTCTAAAATCCGGTTCAGGCGCGTAGATGTTTTTGAGGCGCAGGCGCTTCTGCATCGGAAAATTCGGGAGATAGGAGAGAGTATTCAGGTAGATGGACTTTATACACCATTTTAGTTCTCCGCTTGGAGGCATTACTTTGGCCAGTGATGGCGAAGCGCTGACAGGGCTGTGGTTTGACGGCCAGAAGCATTTTGCGGCGACTCTCAAAAAAGAACATGAGGAAAGGATGCTTCCGGTTTTTGATCTTGCGGACAGATGGCTTGACATATACTTCAACGGAGCAGAGCCGGGTTTTCTTCCGCCTCTGTTGATGAGAACGACGGAATTCAGAAAGGCGGTCTGGGAGATTCTGCTGACGATTCCGTATGGCAAGACAATGACTTATGGGGAAATTGCAGACAGGATAGCATCCCGAAGAGGGCTTACGCGAATGTCTGCGCAAGCCGTCGGCGGAGCAGTTGCACATAATGCTGTTTCTCTGATGATTCCTTGCCATCGGGTTGTCGGGGCGGATGGAAGTCTGACAGGCTATGCAGGGGGAGTGGAGAAAAAAATCCGTCTTCTTGCAATAGAAAAAGCATCATTCACAGGAAAAGAACAGGGCAGCAATCATAAAAATTACCCATGAGCTTCAGCGGCTCATGGGTAATTTTTTGAGGATGGAGCAGACAAAAGGGATATTAGCCCGGAATCAAGCTCAGCCTCAGCGGATATCATATACGCTTCGCACGCGTAGTTCTTCAGGTTTACCCCGCAGGATTCGTATCTGGCGTTCACCGGCATTCATGTCAAAGTAATTGTCTTCCAAAACGACATCTGCACCGCAGAGAATTTCGATCGAACGCGCATAAGCTTTGGCACTGACGAAAATTTGATCTCCTGTGAGCCGGGCAGAGAGTTCCGGGTTTATAAAGCGGAAATGTTTCGGTGCACAGAAAAGGACGCTGCCCTCACCGATAAAAGCTCCGCTTTCATGGTATAGGGTATAGGCATAGTAACTGCTGTAGGTATCCTGATCAGAGAAGTCCTGTTCTTCCATCCAGCATGCGGAAAGAGCGGGAACCGTAACCGGATGTTCTCCCTCGGCGATGATCGATGCGTCAGGACGACGGAGGCTCCAATGTAATCTTCCGCGGAATTCCTCCTGTTTCTCATTGCTGACATTCAGACGAACAGATTTTTTGAGCGAAAAGGGTTCTGCATTTACATTGGTATTTTGGGAGAGAATGCCCTCCTCATGGCAGGATACAAGTACGGGAGAGAAGAATCGTTTTGCGTAATAGTGCAGCGCTTTCCATCGGCCGTAATAGTCGATGCTTGACCAGCTTGCCACTGGCCAGCAGTCGTTGAGTTGCCAGATTACTGCTCCCATGCAATGCCCGCGGTTTCGTCTCCAGTGCTCTACACCGTATTGCATTGCCTGTGCCTGCAGAAGCTGGGACGCATAAACCAGAGTACTGAGATCATGGGGATAGAGATACATCTGAGAAAGGTATGCAACGATCCTTCCGTTTGCCGAGGCATTGCGTTGGTGTTTTTCCATGATATAGGAGAAGATATTCCGGTCTTCCGGTAGGGTGAAGCTTTCGATTGTTTCCATGCAGGGAAAAGACTGAAAACCGAATTCCGACACATATCGGAAGAGATAATTACGGTAATCCGTAAAGGGTTTTAGTCCATGCCAGACCTCCCAGTAATGCACATCTCCGCGATCAGGATCCCAGGGAACGTCGAAACTTCCACCGCTGGAAGGGCTGGCAGGCCAGTAAAAAGCTTGCGGGTCTTCCTGTTTGAGAATCTTTGGGAACAAATATTCATACATTTTGATATAGTCTGCTTTCTGGCGAGGGGCGCTGACCCATTCCCCCATGGCCACGAACTGCTCCATCTCATTATTCCCACACCAGAGCGCCAGTGAAGGATGATGCCGTAGACGCCGGATGTTATCGATAAGTTCTGCGTGGATATTTTCTTCAAAAGCATCGCTGAGATTGTATACGGCACAGGCAAACATGAAATCCTGCCATACCAGCAGCCCAAGCTCATCGCAGATATCATAGAACCAGTCATCCGGATAATAGCCGCCGCCCCAGACACGGATGCAATTCATGTTGGCGGCACGGGCATCCTCCAGCAGTTGTCTGGTACGCGCAGGAGTTCTCCGTGGAAGGAGATTATCTTCCGGAATATAGTCGGCACCCATTGCAAAAATATCCACTCCGTTGACACAGTGGCTGAAACTCTCGCCCCATTCATCCTGTCGTCTGCTGACAGTCATTGTGCGCAGACCAATGCGGCGCTCCCAGATATCCAGTTCTCTTCCGTTGCTGACCAGCATTACCTTTATACGGTAGAGAGGCTGTGCTCCGAATCCGGCCGGCCACCAGAGTTGTGGATTTTCAATCGGAATGAAACAACCTTCACCATAGCTGCTATACCATTCCCCATCTGGGCTTTCGACGGAAATATACAGCTCACACGCCTCTGTACTGCAACGCTCGAGATGTGTCTGTACGTGGAGCGTTACCTGTCCGTCTGTCCAGTCCTGCAGAACCAGCACATCCCGGATACGCGCCGTTTCAACACCGATGATTCGGATATCCCGCCAGATTCCGGCATCTGGAAGACGGGGTCCCCAGTCCCAGCCGAACATGCAGTGTGCCTTGCGAAGCAGGGGAAAGCCCGTCATGGCATCGGAACTGCCGTCCGCACGGGAAGTGTTATAGGCATCCCGGATATAGCGGGTGGGGGAGGAGAAGCAGATCTCAATCCGGTTTTCTCCCTCCTGCAGCAGGGCTTTTATATCATATTCCCAAATGCGGTGCATATTATCGGCGCTGCCGGCTGTCGTTCCGTTGATTCTTATCTCAGCCAATGTATCCAGCCCGTCACAGCAGAGCAGAACCGTTGCACAGGACAGAAGGGAAGCGTCAGCAAAAAAATTACAGCTGTAACAGAACGTGTTTTCCATCAGCTTGAGCACTTCATTTTCATTGTCTCGGTAGAAGGGGTCAGGGATAAGGTTTTCCCGGAGCAGATCGTGATAGACCGAGCCCGGTACCTCGGCAGGAATGTCATGGAATTGTGTTCCCGGAATAGTCAGAGTCCATGCGCCGTTGAGGGATTGTGTGATCATGAGAAATTCCTCCGGATTTCATTTAGCTTTTTGGTTCTTGGAATAGGTTGTCACGGGTAATATTCTTAAGCCATTTCCGGCTTCGGTAATGCCCGATTACCCATGGCCATTTGACAAATTCGTCGGTACAAAGCAGAAAATAGACCCACATGGGTGGTAGCTTTAAGACTGCTGCAGCCAGAAAACCCAGCGGAACGGCATAACACCACATGTCTATGGTATCGCAGATCATACCAAAACGGCTGTCACCTCCGGCCCGAAAAATCCCGGCAATGAGTGTTGTGTTGACAGCCGAGCCCATAACGTAATAGGAATTGATCAGCAGCATTGTGCTCAGGTAGGATTTTCCGAGGGGAGAGAGCTTGGCAAAATGCAGAACGGGTTGCCGGGTGAGCAGAATAAGAACGCCGCCGATTGCTCCGGTGAGGACGGTGAGTTTCATAACAACAGAAGCAGCGCGTTCGGCTTCCTTGAGATTGCCGGATCCGATAATCTGTCCCAGCAGAATACCGCCCGAACTTGCCAGGCTGAAGCAAAGTACGGTTGCAAAACTGCGCACCTGTGATACAAAAGAATTGGCAGCGACCATATCCGATCCGAGAAACTGCCCGATAATGACAGAATACATGGAAAAGGCAAGGCCCCAGCTTACATCATTTGCCAGTGCTGGAACAGCCATCTTCAGAAAATCACGAAAAAGCAGCCGGTTTCGTAAAAACAGACAGCGTACCGAAAGCTTTATGTCGCGGCTGCGCGCGGATACGATAAATGCGAGAGCAAGTTCTGCCAGGCGGCTGATAGAGGTTGCCAGAGCGACACCGGCGGCACCCATTTTCGGTGCACCGAATAACCCGAAGATAAATACGGCATTGAGTAGAATGTTCAGTGAGAAAGCGATCGTGTTGAGAACAGTGGCGATAGTCACACGGCCAACACTTCGAAGCACCGCCAGATAGATCTCCGTGATACCCCAGCAGAGATAAGCAACGGAAACCCGCCGCAGATAGGCAGCACCGATAGAGATTAGCTCCTCTTCAGGAGTAAAAACCCGCATCATAAGCCGCGGGATCAGAAGGGCACAGGCTGAGAATAAAAATGAGATCAACAGGGAAAAACGCAGTGCAATTCCCTCTACAACCTCAATGGCACGCAGGTCTCCTTTTCCGTAATATTGGGAGCAGAGCATGGTTGCTCCGGTGCCGAGCCCATAAAAAACCATAAAGAGAACGGTTGCATATTGCCCGGCGAGAGAAACAGCGGAAATATGGGCCTGACCGACAAAATTGAGCATGACAACGTCCGCCGAAGTGACAGCGGCACTCAGAAGATTTTGCAGAACGATCGGCCAGGTCAGCCTGGCGAGCATCCGGTATAGCGATTCATTTCCCGATATCGGGAGCGTATTGGCAGATGACATGAATGATTCCTGTTTTATGATAAAAGATGGATAGGGTTATTCGAAGAGTACCGCTCCGTTGGAGGCAATAATATTGCGATAGAAGAAAGCGGAATCTTTGGGAATTCGCTGCAAAGTTGAATAATCAACATAGACAATGCCGAAGCGTTCATTGTAGCCCTCGCTCCATTCAAAGTTGTCGAGAAAACTCCACTGCATATATCCAAGAATCGGGGTTCCGTCCTCTGTCGCCTTGTGGAGCTCTCGAAGATAGCGATGGAGAAAGTCAATACGTTCAGGGTCATGTACTTTCCCGTCAAGGAAAATTCGATCGTTACAGGATTGGCCATTCTCCGTGATGAAGAGAGGCAGGCCGTAACGCCGGTAGAGATTCAGCGGCCCGTAATGCATAACTTCCGGGGTAACAAACCACTTATTTGCAGTGAGCGGGAAACCGGCAGGGCGACGGACGAAATCTCCTTTGCAGTCTACCTCGTCACCGGAATAAACATTGACCCCGATAAAGTCCGGCGTTTCCATCTGCTCCCATTCAGAAGGCGGGATTGTTGCGGCAAAACGGCGAACGGCGTCTGGGGCAGAGTCGTCGTAACGGCGAAAAATCAGACTGTCGAGGATGATATTGAAGGTGAAACCCCAGCGATCTTTCGCAAGGTTAAAGCTTGCGCGATAAGCAGCTTCCTTGTTTTCCGGAGTATTCATACTGGGATAGCAGAGCCTGCCGCAGGGAACAATACCGACCTGAACATCTGCACCGGCAACAGCCTTGATCCGCCGCTGGGCTTCACTGTGTGAGAGTGCAAAGATATGATAGATCTGTGCAAGCTTTTCGTCACTGAGTTTGAGACCGGGAGCATGGATTCCAATGCCGTACCCGAGAACTGTGACGCACTGCGGTTCGTTGATCGTCATAAAATATTTTACGCGGCCCTTAAAGTGCTCGGCAAGGATTTCGGCATAGCGACCGAAAGCGGGGATAATCTCCCGGTTAAGCCAGCCGCCCTTGTCCTGCAGTGCGCTTGGCAGATCCCAGTGATAGAGCGTCATCAGGGGTTCAATATCATTTGCCAGCAATTCGTCCACAAGTTCATCATAATAATGCAGCCCTGCTTCGTTGACTGCTCCGTCTCCGTCCGGGATAATACGGGGCCAACTCACGGAGAAGCGGTAGGCCTTAAGGCCGAGTGTTTTCATCAGAGCAACATCATCCCGAAACCGATGGTAACAGTCGCAGGCGATGTCCCCCGTATCACCGTTTCGGATGTGTTCAGCATAGGGATCATGGCAGAAATCGTCCCAGATGCTGCGGCCCTTGCCGTCTTCATCCCAGGCTCCTTCACATTGATAAGAGGCACAGGCTACGCCCCAGAGAAAATTTTCTGGAAAACAGTTCATTTTTTCCTCCTGATTGATTTTTTGAAAAAGCCGCCACTTTTGTGGCGGCTTACTCCTTATGGCTAAGGTTCCGCGGAGAAGCGGCACGGTGTGTTTATTCGTTATTCAGTGTATTAAGGAGGTGCTCCAGCAGGGAAGGATCTGCTTTCTCACCGGCAAAACTCAGAATGCTGCGCAGCGGCATATAATTGAACATGGCAAGCCCCATCTCTTCGGTGATGGCTTCTTTTGCTGCATCAGTCTGTTCTGTATCGGCAGGCAGGAAGGCAGCACGCATTCCAGCAAGGATCGGTTCGAAAACGGCAGCGGCATGGGGGTCAGCCAGAATATCCATAAAGATACTGTTCATGTCATAGTGGCGTTTGATCTTTACGGTAGAGCGGACAGTAACTGATGCGCCAAGAGCAATGTCGCGTGAAGAGTGCCCGATCTCGATTGTAAAATCACCGGGCTCGACATACCAGTCATGCAAGGCTGTATTCCAGTAAGCAAATGCCCGTTTGTCAAGCGAAAAGCTCACATCTTTTTCTTCACCTGGTTGTAGATAGATTTTTTCAAAACCTTTCAGTTCCCGCACCGGGCGAAAGACACTGCTGTTTTTGTCACTGATGTATAGCTGTATTACTGCTTTACCCGCACGATCCCCGATGTTTTTCACCGTCACAGTAGCAGTGAGTATATCCTGATCGGTTATGGTGTCTGCACTAAGGCGCAGGTTGGAATACGCAAAATCGGTGTAGCTGAGGCCATGGCCGAAGGGGAAGAGCACCGCTGCTTTTTTGAAATCATAGTACCGGTATCCGACGAAGACACCCTCTCGGTATTCGGCGACGTCGCCCTCGCCCCCGTAGGAAAGGTAAGATGGATTATCTTCTAGCTGCAGGGGGAAAGTTTCCGGCAGTTTACCCGAAGGATTGGTATCGCCGTAAAGGACGCGCACCGTTGCAAGCCCTACTGCCTGGCCGCCGAGGTAGGTTTCCAGAACAGCTTTGACCTTTCCGATCCATGGCATCTCAACGGGAGAACCGTTGTGCAGCACAACGACAGTGTTGGGGTTTGCTGCTGCAACTGCCTCAATAACGCGGTTCTGACACTCCGGCATACGCATGTGAGTACGGTCATATCCCTCTGACTCATAAACGTCCGGCAAACCAGCGAAAACGACAGCGATTTTTGCTTTCTTTGCCGCTATAACAGCTTCCGCAATTTGTTCTTCTGTTGCTGAATCTTTTGCCGCACTGTAGCCCTGAGCGTAGAAAACAGGTAAGCCTTCTGCTGCCTCAAGAGCACTTGTGGTTCGGAAGCAGTTGATATGGGAACTGCCGCCGCCCTGGAAACGGGGTTTTTTGGCAAATTCACCGATAAATGCTACGGAGGCGTCTTTCTGAAGAGGCAGAATCTTATCGTCATTCTTAAGAAGCACCATACAGTCGGCGGCAATCTCTGCTGCGAGCTGATGCTGTGCTTCTTTATCCCAGGGGGTATCGGGTTTTGCGTTCTCGGTAAAGCGGAAGACAATGTTCAGAATTCGCTCAACCGCCTGATCCACAATGGCCTCATCCAGTTCTCCGGATCGTACAGCCTCTACGATCTTTTTGTCATTAAAGCCCCCGGACGAAGGCATCTCCAGATCCAGTCCTGCTGCCAGCCCTGCGACGCGGTCAGAAACGGCACCCCAGTCGCTGACTACGTAACCTTCAAAGCCCCATTCTTTGCGCAGAACATCGGTCAGCAGCCAGGGGTTTTCAGAGGCAAAAACACCGTTCAGGCGGTTATAAGAGCACATAACGGTCCAGGGCTGCTCTTCTTTTACTGCAGTTTCAAAGGCGGGGAGATAGATCTCGCGCAGTGTGCGCTCATCCACTTCGGAGGAAGAGCTCATACGCCGGTGCTCTTGGGAGTTGGCTGCAAAATGTTTGATGCTGGTGCCGACATTTCTGCTTTGTACCCCGTGAATAAAGGCAGCTGAGAGCTTGCCGGTGAGGTAGGGATCCTCTGAGAAATACTCAAAGTTCCGCCCGCAGAGCGGGGAACGCTTGATGTTCACAGCCGGTCCGAGTACGACGGAGAGGCCCTCATGCTGGCAGGAATCCCCGATTGCCTCACCCATGCGCGTCAGCATTGCCCGGTCAAACGAAGCGGCGGTGGCGCTGGCTGCAGGGAAGCAGACCGCCTTGATACTGTCATTGACGCCCAGATGATCCGTCTTTTCGTCCTGTTTGCGCAGGCCGTGCGGTCCGTCGCTGACCATGCTTGCGGGGATACCGAGGCGCTCAATCGCTTTGGTGTGCCAGAAATCTGCCCCGGAACAGAGTCCTGCCTTTTCTTCGAGAGTGAGTTGGGAAATAAGTGCTTTGATGTCCATTGAACCGCTCCTTTATTCTTCTTTTGACAGCAGATCCACCGTTGAGAGATCCCACTCCTCGTGGATCTTGGGAACATCACTGATTAATCGCTTGGTATAGGCCGCCTGTGGATTGAGAATGACCTCGTCTGCCTTCCCGGACTCCACAAAACGACCATGCTCCATGATATAGACCGTATCTGAAATGTAGTAGGCCAGGCCGATATCATGGGTGATAAAGATGATAGTCATACCTGTCTCGTCGCGCAGATCGAGAAGCATATCCAGAATGGTGGCGCGTGAACAGGCATCCACCATGCTGGTTGGCTCATCTGCCAGTAAAATACGGGGTTTCAGAAGGAAAATACGTGCAATCATCAAACGCTGCATTTGGCCGCCTGAGAGTTCGAAGGGGTACTTGTTTGTTAGTTCGGCAAACTTCAGATTTACAAAACTGCAGGCCTCCGTCATCAGCTCAATCTTTTTCTCCTTGCTCAGATTGCGCCCTCCGCGCATGTTGATACAGTCAAGGAGCACCGAATCTATCTTATGAAACACGTTATACGAGGAAAAGGGATCCTGAAAGATTGCCTGGATACCTTTCCAGTATTCACGTTTTTTGCTGCCTGAGGAGATATCACGGGGTTTTCCTTCGAAAAGAATTTCACCTTCTGTGGGATTCATAAGGCCCAGCAGAAGTTTTGATAGAGTCGTTTTGCCGCTTCCTGATTCTCCGACGATGGAGACAAATTCTCCCTCATGAAAATCAAAATCCACATGGTCGACAGCGACAGTCTTTCTGTCACCGATACCGAATACTTTGGTGACGCCACGTCCGGAGAGGCAGAGCGGACCGTTGGAAAAGTCCTTGCGTTCTCTTGTTTCACTCATGCTCGTACACCTCCCGCAGTTGATCAACACCTATTAGGCAGCGATAGCTTCGTCCTTCACCGAAGGGCCTTTCCACAATAGCATGGTAACGGCATTCGTCTTTGGCATACCGGCAACGTTCGGCAAACCTGCAGCCCTGCGGCGGTTTTTTCAGGTTTGGCGGAGTACCGGGGATCGCCGTCAGCGTTGTGCCGCGCGTTCCCTCTTCCGGTACCAGGATTGAGCCCATCAGGCCGTGCGAATAGGGGTGAATCGGATCGAAGACCATTTCCTTGGCTGTGCCTTTTTCCACAATCTGACCTGCATACATGACCATAATGTCGTCGGTCACGTCGTACAGTAGTGGCAGCTCATGGGTGATGAAGAGCATAGATTTGATGTAGCCCTTCTCCATCAGCTCACGCATCATTTTAATGACCATTTTCTGGCTTGTGACGTCTAGTGCACTGGAAGGCTCATCCGCAATGAGTACCTTTGGTGAGAGAATCGTTGATACGGCGATAACAGTGCGCTGCTTCATACCGCCGGACAGTTCTACCGCGTGCTTGTCCAGCACTTCTCTCGGTAATCCGAGTTCGGCAAAACGGGCTTCCGCACGCGAGCGGATTTCTTTTTTATCAGCCTTAGGTTCATGAGCGCGAATCACATCCTCCACGAAACGGATAATCTTCTGTGTAGGGTTGAGAGCATTCATTGCTGCCTGGGGAATATAGGCGATCTCCTTGCCGAGAACTGTCTTGCGCACGGCATCCGGATCCAGGCCCGAAATGTTTTTTCCGTCAATGATGATGTCACCGCTGATATAGTGGAGCGGGGGGAAGTAATATCCCATTAGGCTCAGTGCCAGGGTTGATTTGCCGCAGCCCGATTCTCCTGCCACTCCGAGGGATTTGCCCTCTTCAATTTTGAAGGAGACGCCGTCTACCGCAAACACGTCCTCGTGGAAGCGGGTCACATATTTGGTTTTGAGGTCGCGGACCTCTAATATCACATTACCCATCATATCCTCCTTAATCCCGCAGCGTCGGGTTGAAAACCTGATCCAGACCGGTATTCATCAGGTTCAGAGAGAAGGAGATGAATGTGATGGTCAGGATCACCGGGAAGTATGCCCACCAGGAGCCGTTAGTGTGTGCCGAGTAGAGCATAGCCCAGTTCATCATAAGGCCCAGCGTCGGAACTTCGGTTGTTTTGGGGCCGAGGCCGAGCAGGGAGAGTTGCGCCTCGCTGAGGATACCGGAGGAAACCTGCAGAATAAAAGCCATGACGACATAGGATGCGATGTAGGGGAGAATATCCGTCAGGATAATACGTACTAAACTGTGGCCTGAAAGCTTGGAGAGATTGACATGGTCACGGTTACGCAGGCTGATAACCTGTGAACGCACCGACCTTGCCGTCCAGGTCCAGCTCGTGAAGCCGATGACAATAGCCACAACGCTCGCACCGCGCTGATCCTGGCCGATAGAGTAGGAGATGAGAATCAGCAGTACAAAGCTTGGAATAACGGTAAATATGTTCGTGATGAACATGATAATATCGTCCAGAAAGCCGCCCACATAGCCGGCCAGCAGACCAAGGGATAACCCGATGAATGTAGCCACAATGCCTGCAATAAGGCCGATCACAATGGAAGTCCCCGTGGCGGAGACAAGCTCCTTCAGCACATCTCGCCCGAAGTTGTCTGTGCCGAGCGGCAGGCGCTTGACGTTGGTTACCTGCCCTACATTGATATAATCTGTTTTGGAGATGTCGCTGCGTTTGACAAGCTCTCCGGAATCCTCGTCCGGGTGCATCAGGGTAAAGGTATCCGCAGCACGAATCTCGCGGATGGAACGGTCGAGTCGCTTGTAATAGTTTTTCTTGGCATTGGTCATGCCTTTGAGCTTGAGGCTGCTGTCGTAGTTTGCAAACCATAAATCCAGAAGGGCATCCGTGTCGTTAATGTCCAGCCCTTCAATATCGACTTCGGCCAGAGTGAACCATTCAACCATAGCTACCCTGTCCTCCATGCTCATGCTGGCAGCTACACGCTTATCATCTGCGTCGGAAAGGCGCAGGGTTTCTGCTGGTGTATTTACTGCGTCATAGAGGGAGAAATAGGTGCCTGGGCGGGCAAACGTTCCAACACCGATCATTTCGAGCGGATTGCCGGGATTGAGGAAAGGATAAACCCACATGGTAAGCAGAATCAGCAGAAAGATAATGAATCCTACCAGAAACTTGGAAGAGTGAAAAACCTGTCGGAGTGTATTTTTCATGTTGATCCCACCTCCTATGCGTCAAACTGCGCGGCTTTGACACGCGGATCAATAAACCCGTAGATAATATCCAGCAGGAAGGTCACGATCAGCACCATGATGGTGATAATGAGTGTTGTTGCCGAAATGAGTGGGTAATCTGCCGCAGTGACGGCGGAGTACATGGTGCTGCCGAGTCCGGGATAGCTGAAAATGATTTCAGCGACAAGGGCGCCTCCGATCATCGTACCGATGGAGAGAGCAAGTCCTGTCACCTGGGGCAGCATGGCATTTCGGAAGACATACCCGACGATCTTTCTGTCTTTGATGCCGAGAAACCGGGCATATTTTACATAGTCAGCGTTCAGCTCATAAATGGACATGGAGCGCATACCGACAGCCTGCCCGCCGATCGACACCAGTACAATCGACCAGAAAGGAAGCTGATAGTGCGAGATGACGGATTTCATAAAACGCCAGCTCATGTTGGGAATCATATCAAAAGCATAGCCGCCTGCAATCGGCGCAATTTTGAGCTTGACGGCGAAGATCACGAGCAGGGTAACTGCCATCCCGAAAGCAGGCACATTACTCAGAAACAGAGCAACAGGCAGCAGGACTTTGTCAAAACCTTTGCGGATATAGGCAGCCAAAGCGCCGAGAAGATTCCCCAACAGCCAGCCTACCAGAATAGCAGGGAGCTGCAGGCAGATAGTCCAGACGATCGCACTGGAGATAATATTGCTGACCTTGCGGGGGTACTGGCTGAATGAGGTACCGAGATCTCCGTGGAACAGATTTTTCACAAAAATGAAAAACTGCTGCAGAAGCGGTTTGTTGGTGCCGAATTCAGCTTCATAACGTTTATAGATTTCCTGCACAGCCGAGGCATCGGTCATACCCGAGGCCATTTTGCCCGTGATAGCTGAGACTGGATCCGCAGGCATCAGGCGTGGCAGAATAAAATTCAGAATTACAGCGGCAATAAGAGTAATAAAAAACCATAGAATCTTCTTGCCGAAATACTTTCGATAGCCTTTCATTGCGATTTCCCCTTTACCGATATGAAAGAGGCCATGCTCCTCATCCCGAGGAGCATGGCCGGTCTTGAAATAATGCGATTATCCGACGAGTTCGAGGTCGTAGAGGGCAGCAATGCCGTAGCCGTCCGTGCAGTCAGCGGGCGGGATGTTGCGGCCGTCATCGCCGGAGGGGAAGTTGGTCCACACGCTCTCATTGACAGCGTGGAACAGGCTGGGACGATACATGAGCGAGAAGCTGGGAACCTCGGTCAGATAGATCTCGGTCAGCTTGGTGTAGAGGTCACGCAGAACAGCCTCGTCAGTCGTAAGAGGAATCTGCTTGATGAGGGCATCAGCTTCCTCATTTACATACTGGCCCCAGTTGCCGCTCCAGTTGTTCTCAGCACCGACATAATCTTTGCCAAGGAACTGGTTGACGCGCGTCCAGGGGTTGGAGGGAGATGCAGCTTCGGGAGACCACATGTAAATAGCATATTCTGTCTGGTTGGGGTTGGTGAAAACAGTCTGGTAAATATCCCATTCCGGATAGAGGGTGGTGATTTCAACACCGATCTTTTCACCTGCAGCGGCTACAACTTCCATAGAGGCTTGCCAGTCGGTCCAGCCGTTCGGGCAGACAGCATTCAGGGAGATCTTTTCGCCGTTGAATTCACGCCAGCCGTCACCGTCGGTATCGACAATTCCGGCTTCGTCGAGCATAGCTTTTGCGCCGTCAATATCATTGCCGGCCCACTGGAGATCTGCCACAGCGTCGTGGTCATAGAGGGCCTGTTCACCGTCGGTCGGGTTCATAAGGGAACGGGGAACTTCTGCGAAGGACGGGCTCTGGTTTGTCATGGCGTTGGCAATGATGGTGTCATAGTCAACAGCGATGGCGATGGCTTTGCGCAGAGCTGCGCTTTCAGCAAGAACAGGCATATTCATGTTGTACCATGCAGTAGGCATGGTCAGGCATACGCCGTAAGGAGCTTCTTCGTAGTAGGTGGAAATGGGCAGGCCGTCTTTCAGCCACAGATTCTGGATATTGCCGATGAACTGCTGGCAGACGTCAACTTCGCCGGCCTTCAGTGCAAGCTCGCCGGCAGGGTTATCGGCATAGATTGCGTGGGCAATGTACTTGGGAACAGGCAGCTTGCCCCACATGGAGGCATCCTGGCCCCAGTAATTGTCATCACGAATCAGAACGACCTTCTGGTCATCAAAGAAGTACTTGGTGTACGGGCCGGACCAGACAACGTCTTCGCCCGGATCGTTCAGGATCTTAACGGAATCGCCGCCATTACGCTCGACCAGTTTGTCGATCCAGGCAGCCTGTGCAATGGGAGTTCCGGTCAGGAAGTCAGTGACCTTCAGGGGGTTGACAGGCTTGCCGTCATCGCCTATTTTGCCGTGGATGACAAAGGTCTTGTCACCGGTGGCTTCAATGGAGTCGATGTAGGCGCCGAAAGTTGTGCCGGTAGTATTGCCGACCTGTACGCTGACATCCCAGGTCTTGACGACGTCTTCTGCCGTAACAGGAGTGCCGTCGCACCACTTGGCAGCATCCTTCAGGACGACGGAAATTTCTGTCAGATCATCATTCCATTCGTAACTGTCTGCCAGCAGACCGATGATATCGCCGTTCATGAAGTTGTACATGAACAGAGTCTCAAACATCAGCGTGCGGTAGCCGGATGCGCCGCCGGCAATTGCCATGGAGTTGTTCTGGTTGGTACCCATGATGTTCCAGCTCAGAACGGTGCCCCACTGCTGACCCGCAAAATAGAGGGTCTCCTCGCGGGGCAGTTCGCTCACATCGTCGGCAAATGCGGTTGCACCGAGAGCAACAATCATTGCCAGAGCAAGCAGAATTGCGAGGGCTTTTTTCATGTGTGGTTCCTCCTAAAAAAATATATTGTAATGGCCGCTGGCCAGTACATACGGAGTTCTTGTAGCCGAAGCAGAATACAAGGGAAACGGTATAGACCAGTGTGTGAAAAAATTATAGCATATGGACAAAATATAAGCAATATATAAAATCAGCATAAGCATGGTCGGAAACAAATAAGAGAAAAAAACAAAGGCACTGAGCTGGAATCGTCACAATCCCTTCTCTGTGCCTTTTTTCTGTTGTATGCTTTCGGGTTTTCCGGCTTCCGGGTGATCGGGCTGATGGGCCAGAGCTCGCGGCGTTTTGCGTTTAGTGCTCTCCGTTTCTTTTTGGAGAGTTTCTCGTACGGAACAAATTTTTCCATCGTACAGCCTCCTTTTCCTGATGTGAATGCACTATAACATAGGAGAATAAGAGTGTCAATCCGATGCGGAGAGGGGCACAACCAGGTTAGGGCTCTGCAATGCAGGGGATGACACTTGCCTTGATGATTAGAACCGCAAGCTGTGTGATATCGTCTATCGTCATGGGGCCGCCGGTGTTCAGCCACTGTTGTATCACACCGACGCATCCGTTGATAATAAACGCATTATACGCTTCATATCGGCTTCTGTTGGCGCCCTTGAACAATTCCTGCCAGAAGTGGGAGCACTGTGCATCGATCCTGTTCTTCACCCGCTCAACAAACTGCATATCTCCGTGGGGGCCGAGCATGATACGGCAGAAAGTCTGGTTTTCTCCCACAAAGGAAAAGATAGTATTCAGATAGGGGAGAAGCTCTGCATCCGAAAAGGTCTCCGGGTTGACACTGACTCGCAGATCAAACTGTTCAAAAAAATCGGTTTCGATACTGTGCAGCAGGTCAAAGATATCCTGATAATGAAAATAAAAGGTTCCCCGGTTCACGTCCACCAGCTCCGTCAGCTCCTTGACAGAGATTTCATTGATCGGTTTACGATCCAGAAGTTGCAGTAGACCGTCCCGCAGTCTGCGCTTTGTGTTACGCACGCTTCGGTTTTCTTCTCCGGCTTTATTCAAGTTTTTTAACCGCCTTTCAACAGATCGGATCAATCTGTTTAATGTTCGCCACTCTGCCGAAATCTGTCCATTGACCTTGTATAAAAAGTTTTTATACTTAAACTGTATCCGAAATTTCAACACTTGTCAAGGAAAATCATGGATTCTTCTTCTCAAAAAGCCGATATCATGGTTCAGATTTCCGCGGGCATTATTCGCTGGCGGTTTGTAATCATTCTTATCTTCCTGAGTGCAGCGGTATACTGCGGCCTCTCTCTCGGTAAAGTCAGGGTGAATTCCGATCTTACAGCATTCCTGTCGAACGAAACGGAGACGAGGCGTGGCCTGACCATTATGGAGGAAAATTTTGTCACCTTTGCTTCGGAAGATATCATGGTTGCCAACGTTACATATGAGATGGCGGAATCGCTTGCACAGCAGATTCGGGAAATCGTCCATGTCTTCTCCGTCAGTTTTGATGCGTCCCCTTCACACTATTCCAGTGCTTCCGCGCTGCTGACGGTTGCCTATGATTGTCCGGATAATACAGAAGAAGTCAGGGAAGCAAAAGAACAGATTCGGGAACTGCTTGCCCCGTATGACACATATATTTACTCCATGAATATGGACAACTATTCTGCGCAGCTTGCCTCGGAAATGGGGGGCGTGATTGCAATTGCGGCAGTTGTTATCGTAATTATCCTGCTGTTTACATCCAGAAGCTACTTTGAAGTAGTTATCTTTTTTATTGTTTTTGTTTTTGCGGCTCTGTTGAATATGGGCACAAATTTCTGGCTGGGCGAGATATCAACCATTACCCATTCCATTGCCATTATTCTTCAGCTTGCCCTCGCCATAGATTATGCCATTATTTTTTCCCACCGGTATCAGGACGAGTGCCTGAAAGTTCCTTCCGAACGGGAAGCCCTCACAGAAGCACTGTCAAAGTCTATCATAGAGATCAGTTCCTCCAGCCTGACCACAATTTCCGGGTTGGTGGCGCTGATGCTCATGCAGTTCCGTCTGGGATATGACCTTGGTCTTGTTCTCTCAAAAGGTATTGTTTGCAGCCTGATTACTGTATTTTTCCTGATGCCCGGGCCCATCATGCTCTTCCCCGGGGCTATCCGGCGTACAGGCCACAAGACGCTTATCCCGGATATTACGCCCTGGGGGAAGTTCCTTATGCGCACGAAATATGTTTTTGTGCTTTTATTCCTCCTGCTGATTCCTGTTGCTGTCTTCTGCTCTCGGCATGTCACCTATGCATTCAACGACCATTCCGTCTCGGAACTGGTATATTCTGAAAGTCGTGCTGCCATGCACAAAATCGAAAATACCTTTGCCCGCTCCACCAGTGTGGTTCTTCTGCTGCCGCATGAAAACCTTGAAGCGGAAAAAGCCGTATATGGAGAAGTGAAAAAGCTGCCGGAAGTAAAGAGTGTTACCGCTTTAGCGGGCATTCAGGTGGGAGAAGAACATGTTCTGACGGATCTTTTTACCAGCCGGAAATTTGCTGAACTCCTGGAGATTACACAGGAGGAGTCCAATCTGCTCTTTGCTGCTTATGGGGTTCACAAGGAGCAGTATCAGGCTATCTTTGGAACTGCAGAGGCGTATCAGGTGCCGCTGGTGGATATGTTCCTCTACCTGTTTGACCTGATCGACCGTGGCATCGTCAATCTTTCGGAGGAACAGCTGAAAACCGTCTCCGATCTGCGGCCTCAGCTCGACTTTGCTCTCAGCCAACTGAGAGGAGAGACGTATAACCGGATTGTGGTTTCAGCCGATGTTCCGGTAGAGGGAGAAGAGAGCATCGCGCTTGTTGAAGACCTTCGTTCAATAGCGGAACAGTATTATCCCCGCGGCAGTGTACTTGTTGTGGGAGATATTACAAGTGCCAGAGATCTGCGCAGCTCATATACAGGCGACTCCACATTGATCAGCCTGCTGACAATTACTTTTGTGTTTATCATACTTCTCTTTACGTTCAAAACGATAGTTGGCTCAGCTATTCTGGTCTTTGTCATACAGGGCAGCATTTGGATCAATTTCACGTTCCCGTATCTGCTGCACTCCGTACCGTCGTTTGTAACAAACATGATCGTTTCTGCCATACAGATGGGTGCCACGGTGGATTATGCCATTGTTCTCATGAACCGGTATCTCGGTCTGAAGTCTTCCCTGCCTAGGAAAGAAGCCATGGCGCTTGCCGTCAACCAGAGTTTTGCCACGGTTCTCACCTCCGGCTCGATTATGACAATTGCAGGCTTCCTCATCGGGCTCCGCGTCAGCGATGTCTATGTCAGCCATATTGGTCTTGCCGTTGGCAGAGGAGCGTTCACGTCTGTCATCCTGGTTCTGACTGTTCTGCCGCAGCTTCTTGTTCTGATGGACAAAGCCATCGAAAAAACGTCTTTCCGGTTTTCCCTGGTGGAGGCAAAAGAATGAAAAAGAGATTCTTTGCCGTCTTGCTGGCACTTTGCCTTCTGTTAAGCCTTGTTCCTGTGGCAAACGGGGAGGGCGAGGTTGCCGTTACGCTCAGTTCATTGGAGGACTTTTTGCGTTTTGCCCGCGCCTGTGCCCGGGAGAACTATTCAAAGGGGCGTGTCTTTGTGCTTGTGGCTGATCTTGACCTCACGGGGATGGACTATGTCCCTGCCCCCTTCTTTGCCGGACGGTTTAACGGAAACGGACACACAATCAAGGGCTTGTCACTGGCTGTGGAGGGCTCACGGCTTGGGCTCTTCCGTCAGATCGGAACGGATGGGATTGTCGAAAATCTTTTTGTCGGGGGTTCGGTTCAGCCTGGAGGTACACAGGAATACATCGGCGGAATTGCCGGTGTAAATGAGGGGCAGATTCAATCCTGCCATTTCAGCGGTACGGTCAAGGGAATCAGCAATATCGGCGGGATAGTCGGGCATAATACAGAAACGGGAAGAATACTCTCTTCGTGGTTTGAAGGCAGCGTGCTTGGGGAACACCAGGTGGGAGGGATAGCAGGCCTGAACGAAGGCTTGCTGTTCCAGTGTGAGAATACTGGAAAAGTCAATACGGAAGAAATTGTCCCTTCTGGTAAGCCATCGCTGGACATTTCACGTTTTTCCCTTGCTGATTTTGATATTTCCTATCTCTCGCAGGATAATTTTGTGAATGTCAGCAATATTTCCGGCATTGCGGGGGAAAATAACGGTATCGTGCAAAGCTGCAGGAATAGTGGGAATGTAGGCTTTAAAAGCACTGGCTATAATATTGGCGGAATAATTGGAAAGAACAGCGGTTTTGTCGATTTCTGCTCGAATGAAGGCATAATAAACGGGCGTCGGGACGTAGGAGGCATCGTTGGACAGTCCATTCCTTATGCCGTTTGGAATTTTACCAATGAGAAAGTAGATGAGCTGAAAGAGGCAATGAGCTACATGCATTATCTTCTCGATAACAGCATTGAGACGGTTGACAGCGGTGCGGAAGAAGTTTTCTACCATCTGCTGATGATGAATTCCTATACCGATCAGGCATTAAAAGCACTTGTGAGATCGATCGAGAACATAGGGGACAGCAGCATCACGGTTACAGCTCCTGCTGTCCCGGATGTTCAGAAGCCCTACAGAGATCCGCTGGAGGATCTTATCAATGGAATTGCGGAAGGAGACGCCGGCCGCCAGCTGGAAGAACTGGCTAAGGGACCGTCATGGAATGAAATAGCTTCTTCGCTTGAGGAATTTGCGAAGGAAACCGGAGTTTCTGTCAGCCTCAGCTTGGATACGCAGGGCTTTAAAACGGCTGTCCATAAC
>JAGCAN010000078.1 GCA_017652685.1 Oscillospiraceae bacterium | reverse complement strand
CCGGAAGAGATGGTATAATGATTTATCCGGCAGCTGACCGCTGCCGGATAATCTTTTCTCTGCTCAGAGCAGGTGTTTGTGAGATTCGTAGAACTCGTTGTAGTCCTTGAGCATATATTTCAGCAGCGAAGGCTGGTCCAGCCCATACGGGCATTTGCTCACGCACACCCGACAGTTGACACAGTCATTGATTTTCTGCATCTTGGCATACCATTCGTCACTCATATATTGCTGCCAGGGGCTTCGACGGAGCAGCATATTCATCCTTGCGCAATTGCGGATCTCAATCCCGACTGTACATGGCATACAATAGCCGCAGCTGCGGCAGAAGGATCCAGCCAGCTCCTGCCGGTCTTTCCGGATTACTTCGGCAAGTTCCTCATCCATCACCGGATTCTCTTTTGCCACGGCCAGCCATTCCTGCAGCTCTTCCATCTTCTGGATGCCCCAGATCGGCACAACGTTGTCATGCTGTTCCATAAAAGCATGACATGCTCTGGCATTGGTCAGCATTCCGCCCGCGAGGCCTTTCATGGCAATAAATCCCATTCCGGCCTCTTTGCACTTCTCCGGGAGTCCGCTGTCACGCTCGTCGGAAAGATAGCTGAACGGAAACTGGCAGGTTTCAAAATTACCAGTAGCAATACACCGCTCTGCCACATCCACACGATGGCTTGTAAACCCGATGTGGCGTATCCACCCGCGGCGCTTTGCCTCCAGTGCACCGGCAAAAGGTCCTTCCGGGTCATTGATATCCGGCACTTCTGCAACCTGATGGAACTGGAACAGGTCAATGTACTCCGTTCGCATCATCTTCAGGCTGTTTTCTATATGTGCGAGTATACCGTCTTTATCCTGCGCATGGGATTTGGTAGAAAGCACAATGTTATCACGAACGTCCGAAAGTGCAAGGCCGATTTTCTTTTCGCTGTCGGTATAGGCATTTGCCGTGTCAAAATACCGGATACCGCCCTCATAAGCCGCCTGCAGAAGACGCACAGCATCTTCCACACTGCAGCGCTGAAGCGGGAGACAGCCCATGGCAGGCTTGGTAACCGTAAGCCCGGTGTTTCCAAGCGGAAGCGTTTTTAGTGAGGTATTCTTTTCTGCTGTTGTCATGATACATTCTCCCCTTGTCTGATTGTTTTTTCTATCTCAGTATACAAAACACTTGCTGAATCTGCAAGATAGATTTTCTATACAACATGCCGGTATTCTAATAAGATGTTCTTATCAGAATACCGGTTGTCATTATCCTCTGAAATTGGCCGGGAGATCTTTCTTTTCTTCCATGAATTCCCTGTAAAAAGGCAGGAATGTCTTTGGATCCCGGACAACACAACCTGTCGGCTTGTGAGCTCGGATCAGGTCTCCGCATTTACCACAGGTCATACAGACACGTTTCGGATCAATTCTGCCGTTTTTGATAATCTCATTGGCAAAATCCGGATCTGCAAACGCCATTCTCCCAAACAGCATTCCGTCACACAGCCCCTGTTCGATTGCTCCGGCAGTATACAAATCCGCATACTGACGAAGATATGTCGGTGCAGAGGCAAAGATCGCCATTTCCGGGACTGCTTTTTTGACCTGTCCGATCCCGTTAATCATCCGCGCAAGGCCTTCAAACGGGTGTTCCGGTGCATCATATTTTCCTGCATCAAAAGGACGCGTAACATGTGTGGTTGCATAGGGATTTCCCATCGTCAGATTGATGAAACGCAGCCCTTCTTCATGGTACAATTCTCTGACCAATCGGGTCGGCTCTGTCAGATCTACTTCCAGACCTCCGCCTTCTCTCACACCGAACCCGTACGGCCACGCATACCCATCATACAGACCGAGACGGGAAGTAACAAAGAAGTTCTCTGTCTCTTCTGCTTTGGATGCCCGGATAGCATTTTTCAGCAGACGGGTGCGGTTCTCATAACTGCCACCGTAACGCCCGGGCCGTGTAAATCCGGAGAGGAGCTCTGCAAGCAGATATCCATGGCTTGACTTGATATCCACAGCATCAAACCCGGCTTCTTTTGCCAGCTTCGCTGCAATGCCAAAGCGTTCCTCCAGGCTCTGGAGATATTCATCTGTTACAATGCAACTGTCATCTGCTGCCCGATATTGCTCAAGCTCCGGATGCCGATAAACAATCATCGGTGCCGGTCGATTGTCAGGATTGCTGTAGCGCCCGCTATGGTTTGCCTGCATAATCAAAAACGGGGCAAATCCGTTTGCTTTCAATCCTGCTTCCTTGATCTCGGCAGTAAAGCGTTTATAGTCATCCAGATTCTTCTCTGTCAGAAGCAGCTGTGTTCTGGAAGACCTTCCCTCCTCCACAATTGAAATGGCTTCAAACCAGATAACCGCAGACCCGCCGATGGCTTCGTTGCAATAGCGGCGCAGTGTGTACTCGGATGGAGAACCTTCCGGAGTAGAGTCAGCCCCCTCCATCGGTGCTATCCCCATTCTGTTCCGAAAAACAATTCCCTGAACAGAGAGAGGCTCCGCCAAAACATGTGTATCCTCGGCAAAGGGAAGCGTAACGCCAAGTTCCAAAGCCTTGCTTTTTACATCCTCAAGGCTCTTATAATGAAAACGTTCATGCTGCATGGTTTTTCTCCTCTTTCACGTATTATTTTCAGGAAACTTATCCTAACATTACAAAAAAGTCATCATCGGTTCTACTGCGGTATTGTTTCTCCCAGTTTCTTTTCCATATCACGGAAAGCAGAACGCAGGAAAAAGGCTGAGGCCGTCAGCGAGATGATTTCTGCGATGGGAAATGCCCACCAGACCATGTTGACATCTCCTGTCTGTGCAAGCAGCCAGGCAGCCGGTACCAAGGCAAGCATCTGGCGCAGCACAGAAACGAACAGTGAATACATGCTCTTATCCAGCGCCTGACACGTCGAGCCCGTCACAATGCAGAAGCCTGCAAACAGATAAGAGAGGCTGATACGCCGCAGAGCAGGCACTCCGATTGCCAGCATATTCTCCGAAGGGTTGAAGATCCCCAGAACTACCTGCGGGATCAGCTGGAACAACGCCAGTCCAAGGAACATGAAGCAGCATGCATACAGAACCCCAAACCGGAACGTATTATAGATGCGTTCCTTTTTTCCTGCTCCGTAGTTGTATCCGACGATCGGGATCAGACCGTTATTGAGGCCGAACACCGGCATGAAGAAGAAGCTCTGAATTTTAAAGTAACTGCCATATACCGCAATCGCTGTCGGTGTAAAACCGATCAGGATAACGTTCATCACATAATTGGTAAAGGAAGCAATCACCATCATGATAATGGATGGGAACCCAATGCGGTAGATATCCCGGATAATATATCTGTCCGGTCTGCAGTCACTCCGCTGAATCGGCAGCTCTCTGTTATAGCGAAAATGGAAGAAGAACCCTGCAGCCGCAGCGCATCCCTGTCCGATCACTGTAGCGATGGCTGCACCTGCCGTCCCCATGGCAGGCAGGCCGCACCAGCCGAAGATGAAAAAAGGATCAAGAATGATATTCGTCACTGCCCCGATCATCTGCGTCCACATGGAAAGCTTTGTCTGACCTGTTGACTGGAGCAGCCGTTCAACACTGATCTCAAAATACAGGAAGAGAGAGCCGATCGTCACGATCTGCAGATAGTCGTCCGCATAGTGGCGGATATCGGGAAGATCCGTCTGTGAATGAATAAAGGCATCTGCACCAAAGATCCCAAACAGCGCCATCAATGCCCAGCAGCAGGCACTCAGGAAAACAGCATTACCAGCCACGCGGCTTGCCTGTTTTCTGTCTCCCCGCCCCAGTGCACGGGATACCAGAGCGCTCACACCGACGCCTGTTCCTGTTCCCAGGCCGATCATGATGTTCTGTGCCGGAAAGGCAAGCGATAGTGCCGAAAGGCAATCTTCCGAGACACGGGCGACGAAAATACTATCCACTACATTGTACAGCGCCTGTACCAGCATAGAAAGCATAATAGGCACTGCCATGCTCAGCAGAAGCCTTCCTTCGTTCATCTCCCCCATGCGGCTGGAGTCTAATCTTTTCATGTCTGCCATCAGCAATCACCAAATCCTGCAAGTCTTGTTTATCTGAATACTATAGGCGCTTATTATATCCTATCTCAGGGAATGTGACAAGGCTTTCCCTTTTCGTTTTCCGAGATCTCAGGTTGACGGAGAACCAACCGGGGCGATATAATAGCT
>JAGCAN010000077.1 GCA_017652685.1 Oscillospiraceae bacterium | reverse complement strand
TCTTCTCAGGCAATCTTTCAGAAACGTCGACTTTGCACCTTGTCTGGTATTCGATCCCACCTCTTCGTTATCAAAACAACAGAACAGATTAACGCCGGCTTTTCGCTCCGCTGCCAGGAATCCTTCAAGCGTTGCAAACGTGCACTGCAGATCGTCGAGCCGCGGAGAAGAGACAAACTCTCCGGCAGTACCCCAGACACATCCCCGCTGTCTGTTTACGAGAAACAGATCTTTGGCTAGAAGATTCTCCGGTTCCGTGCCGAGTTCGGAAGCAACCATACGGTCAAAATCTCCCTCTTTCAACGCTCCTGCGGTAAAAAGCGGGCACAGGTCCGTCTGCCGGTTAAAAGCATAGCCGTTGTTGACTTCCCGGTTGAAATGTATGGCAAGATTCGGAATCAGAACCACGTCTTTTTCCGTACAGAACAGCCTTGATTCCACAGCCTTCCCGTTTCTGACAAATACACGGCCTGCAACGGAAAGCGGCCTGTCAAGCCAGGTAGAGTCTATCATCCCTCCGTATGCTTCCACATTCAGGCGGATCATCTCCCCCGGGCCTTTGGTCTCAGGCACTGCTTTAATCTTATAGGAAGGAGAGTCAGAATGGGAGGCTGAAATCCGAAAGCTGTAATCTGTCAGATCCTCACCGACCTTGAAAACAATGATACTTGACCCGTTTCGTGTTGTATAGTATTTCCCGCCCGACTCCAGATGCCATATTTCCGTTTCCGGAAGCGGTTGAAAGCCCGCTGCCTCCAGCCTCTCCCGAATGGTTGTTACAGCATGAAACACGCTCGGTGAACAATGGATAAAATCCAGAAGCTTTTCACTGATTTCATTATCCACGGACAATCTCCCCTTTTGTTAATCTGCCTGTGATTATACCATAGAGTTTCCCGTTGTTCAAAGAGAAAGTATGTGTTATAATAGCTTCGTACTAAACATCAGGGCAGGTATTTGACTATGGATTTTAATCTGGAAAAAGAAATGCAGGAGCTCCGTGAAGTTCAGGTTGAAACAGAAGACATTTTTGATGGGGTTATTTTAAATGTAAAACGAGATACTGTGCGTCTGCCGAACGGACATCAGAGTTTCCGTGAAGTCATTCGGCATGTCGGTGCTGTGTGCGTCATCCCCGTGACAGACAAAGAAGAAGTAATTGTAGAGCGGCAGTACCGCTATCCCTTCGATACCGTCATTACGGAAATTCCTGCCGGAAAGCTCGACAGCAAACAGGAAGACCGTCTTTCCGCCGCCAAGCGTGAACTTCGCGAGGAAACCGGACTCACAGCCGATGAATGGACCGATCTCGGAGGATTCTATCCGGCAGCGGCATACAGCGATGAGTATATTACCATGTTCATGGCACGGGGGCTGCATCAGGGAAAGCAGGAACTCGACCCGGATGAATTCCTGGATGTGGAAAAGGTTCCTCTTGCAGAGCTTGTGGAGGATGTGATGGCAGGCCGTATTCCGGATGCCAAAACCCAGACAGCGATTCTGAAAGCAGCCCGTCTTCTCGGGAAATAAGTTTTGATCTCTGTTACAGAATCGGCCGGATACCCAGTATCGTATCCGGCCGGTTCTATGTTTTTTGCTTGTTCTATTTTAGAGGGGGAAACTATATCGCATCATATTCTTTACTGAAAAGCAACATAAAAGTCTGATCCTGTTATGTTTTAACCAGCTTCAATTCTGTTCCCCGGTTTCTCCTGTTCCTTTCAGGAAATATTAGCCTTTCTCCGACAGAAACACTTGCAAAATAGCCGGAATGATATTAATATTCTCTCATACACATCAATTTTATCTGGAGGTTTCCCTGCATGAAAGATTTTATGGACAAAGACTTTCTCCTTGAGACCGAAACCGCAAAGCATCTCTTCCACGATTTTGCCGAGCCACTCCCTCTGGTAGACTACCATTGTCACATCCCCCCGAAAGATGTTTATGAGGATGTCCGCTTTGATAACCTCGCGGAAGTCTGGCTTGGAGGGGAAAACCCGGACGGCAGCTATTTCGGTGACCATTATAAATGGCGTCTGATGCGTTCCAACGGCATCAGTGAAAATGAAATCACCGGTGATGCCGACAACAAAGTCCGCATCCGGAAGTTTGCTGAAGCTCTCGAAATGGCTATCGGCAACCCCATGTATCACTGGTCCAATTTTGAACTGCACAAGTTTTTCGGTATAGAAGAGCCTCTCACGCCTGAAAACTCAGACCGCATTTATGACCTCTGCGCCGACAAGCTGCGCAACGACCCCAGCATGTCCGTCCGCGGGCTGATTCAGCAGTCAAATGTGGCTTTTATCGGAACGACCGATGATCCGGTTGATTCGCTCGAATGGCACAAAAAAATTGCTGACGATCCTACGATTTCCGTCAAAGTCTGCCCGTCTTTCCGCCCGGACAAGGCTATCAACATCACCAAACCCGGCTTTGCAGAATATATAAAAAAACTGGAGGCTGTAACCGGTAAAGAAATCAAGTGTGCCAGATGTGTCTGCGAGGCACTGACAGACCGCCTGGAGTACTTTGCTTCCCTCGGCTGCCGTGCCAGTGACCACGGGCTCGATTATATTCCATTTCGGGAATACACGATGCAGGAAGCCGGAGCAGCATTCAAGAAGGCCATGGCAGGGGAACCTTTGACACTGGAGGAAGCCGAAAAGTATCAGACAGCTATCCTCATGCATCTCGGCAAGGAATACCACCGCCTCGGCATCGCCATGCAGATTCACTACTCCTGCAAGCGCAACAACAATGCCCGCATGTATGCCAAGATGGGGCCTGATACCGGATTTGACATGATTGCACAGAACAACTGCAGCGGCAGCATTGCTGATTTCCTGTCTGCGCTCGATGCAACCGGTGAATGTCCAAAGACAATTCTTTATTCTCTCAATCCCTCTGACAATGAGCTGATCGGCAGCCTGATCGGATGCTTCCAGACCGATGAGATACCAGGCAAAATCCAGCAGGGTTCCGGTTGGTGGTTTAATGACACCAAATCGGGTATGGAAGAACAGATGACCTCGCTTGCCAACCTCGGCATCCTTGGCAATTTTGTCGGCATGCTGACAGACTCCCGCTCTTTCCTCTCCTATCCGCGACATGATTATTTCCGCCGCATTCTCTGCAATCTCATTGGAAAATGGGTTGAGAACGGTGAATATCCCAACAATGATGCTTCTCTTAAAAAGATTGTCGAGGGCATCTGCTATTACAATGCCGCCCGCTATTTCGGTATCGAATAAAAGTAAATAAACTTCAGATAGAACAGGACAAAAGGACAAAATTACCCTTCGGATGCTTTGAATTGTCTTTCAGGGAGTTTTGTCCTTTTGTCCTGTTGATTTTTAGAGAAAATTCAAATAAAAATCTCCGGGGTTTATTGTCCCGGAGATTTTGTTGTGTATTTGCTTGTAAGTCTTACTTGATGTACTCCGTTGCCTCGCAGGCTGCAATGTAGCCGGAGTCAACACAAAGGCCATAGCAGTAGCCCGGAACATCATAGTACGGGCTGTAGTACAGAGAGCCGTTATCAGTGCCGACCACGTACAATCCCTGCATCGGGGTATTGTCGGGCTTGAGGGCACGCAGCTTGTCATCCGTACGAATGCCGCCGAAGGTACTCCATGCGGACGGCTCGCACTCCACTGCGTAGAATGGACCTTTTTCGACCTTGCTGAGGTACCACGGATTCGTGCCGAATTCTTCGTCCACACCCTTGTCGCAGAATTCATTGTACTTTGCAACGGTTGCAGGCAGATCAGTCAGGCCAAATTTCTCTGCCAGTTCTTCAATCGTGTCAGCCTTGGCAAGCCATCCTTCACGGATGCCTTCTTCAATGTCTTCGGGGAGTTTGTCGAGGATACGGCCCTTGAAGTAATTGCCGATGAACCACTTGCCTTCAACGGGCTCAGCGCCTTTCGCAATCGTATAATCACAGAGGCCGATTGTGGTCATGGCGTCTACATATGCCTGGTCGACAATGCCGTACCACGGGGCATTGAGGATGATCTGCTCGGAGCCATAACTCATCGGGTAGTCGCAGAGCAGACCTTCATTGATGAAGCGCTTGCCTTCCTGGTCAACGAGCAGGTTGCCGTAAAGGCCGAACTTGAATGCATAGTTCTGGTCATATTTATCCTGTTTTGCCGGACGGGAAGCCTTGGAGTTGGTTCCGCCGTATTCGCACGGGCAGTATCCAAAGGTCTTGTTGAGGACAGCACCTGCATCGTTTGCCATCATGATACCGTCACCGGTGCAGAGGCTGTTACCGCCTGCGGCAGCATTGAGTTTACGGGTCTTGAGGAACTTCTCCTGCAGGTCGCGGTTGCCGAGATATCCGCCGGATGCAACGATCACGGCCTTGGCATTGACCGTTACGCTCGTGCCGTCTGCCTTGCGAGCCGTCACACCGACTGCCTTGTCACCGTCCATAATCAGGCCTGTCGCTGTGGTGTTGAAGAGCACCTCGACGCCTGCGTCTTCCAGTGCCTTATTCCAGAGTTCCACACGCTCATCCAGGCTGTTGGTGATCAGGTGGAAACCGCCCTTCTCCTGATAGAACGGTGTCTCAAAACGGAAGTTGGCTTCCTGCATCTTGTATCCGATTCCGACGAGCTCTTCCACGGAATTCTTGGATTCTTCCAGGCAGCGTTTCATCAGGGCCGGATTTGGGGTCCAGTGTGTGTAGTTCATGACATGCTGGAACACTTCGTCCACTTCCAGCGTTGTGCCGCCTTCACGGGCGTGAAGGACAGAAGTGTCTACTGCAAACGGGCCGGAAACCTTAATGCCGTTGACACCGGCCACAGAGTTTGCTTTTTCAATTGTAAGAACTTTGGCGCCCTTCTGTCCGGCTGTGATAGAAGCCATGAAGCCGGAGCCGCCGCAGCCAATCACGCACACGTCAACATCATAGACTTCATCGCTGCCTGCGGTTGCGGTAATGCCCTTTGCAAGCCATGCTTCCTTGTCACCACCCGCCTGTGCAACGCAGTCGGCAATCGCTTCCTTGACAGCGCGGGAAGAATTGGAAGCGCCGGTAATCGCGTCCAGACCACCGGCCTGGTTTTCAATGATTGCCGGGATCAGCTGGTCCTGAACCATGGAGAAGAGGATCGGGGTTTCATTCTGGGAGATGATCTCCACATTGGTCAGTGCTGTTTCACTGAAGGTGCATTCCACAGTGACATAGCTCAGATTGCCGTATGCTGTTGCCTGATATTTGCCGGGCTTATAGGTTGCACCGTCTGCAAATGCAAGAGCGCCACCCATGCCGAGTGTTGCCGCGAGCCCCAGGCCTGCTGCTGCAGAACCTTTCAGAAACTCGCGGCGGGAGATTTCTTTTTTCGCCATTTTCGTAATCCATCCTTTTCTGTTATTTTGTTACCTTTATCTGCTTTAGGCAGAATAAAAATAAACTAATGATATTATAGTGGAATACTGTTTATTAATCAAGCAAAATATTGCATAAATATATTCTATTTATTCAGGAAATCATCTTTTTTTCATATTTACATACATCTTTTTCCGGAGTAAAATAGAAATCGGATTTAGTTATTTAATTATTCACCCATACTGAAAACGAAAGGAGACCCCAGCAATGAACAGCAACATGATAAAGCGGAACGAACTGCTCGCACAGACGGTCATCAAGGGGCTGCAGTCCCGCAACATGTCCGGTTACTATGCAGCAACAAGGGAAGAAGCACTATCCCTGGCTCTTTCCCTGATTCCGGAAGGCAGTACAGCTACTATGGGCGGCGGCGTCAGCGTGCAGGAAATAGGGCTGGTAGATGCCCTGAAGGAAGGCAATTACAACTATATTGACAGGGATGCTGCAGAAGATAAGCGTGCCGCCATGCTTATGGCTTATGATGCCGATATTTTCCTCGCCAGCTGCAATGCCATCACAAACGACGGCGTGCTCGTGAACATTGACGGAAATTCCAACCGTGTTTCCGCTATCGCTCACGGCCCGAAAAAGG
>JAGCAN010000006.1 GCA_017652685.1 Oscillospiraceae bacterium | reverse complement strand
GTGCAAACACGCAACAGACTGACACGGCTGTCGATATTAACCTCACCATGAACCGTGAAGAAGCCTACTACGGCACCATGGAACCCATAAGCCGTTATGCCTATGATTATTTCCCCGTCCAGCTCGATTCTGAGCGTACCATTGCCTGGCTTAGGCATCACCTGGACCTGGAAGTCCTGCCTAAAACCCTCCAGATCCCATGACCGAAAAAACCCCCTATCCCAAATCCGCAGGGTAAATACGTCCTCTCTTTTCTTGCAGTCTGATTGCTGCAAATATAGAAACACTAAAAATCTTATTGATTTCTTAATTTCTTTTTCGCGACGGAGCACTAAAGGCGAAGCTGTATGATGCTCTCGCGAGAAGGACGCAGTGTACAAATCACAAAGTGACAGAATTCTAATCTAAAATAAGAAGAAAGGAAACACCATGAAAACCACTCTCACTCGCGCCCTCGGCGCGCTCCTGGTCTTCGCGCTGCTCCTCACCCTGATGCCGTCCTTCGCCTCCCGCGAGGCGCTTGCAGCAGGGGAGAACGAAAAAACCTGGGCTGTATCCTTTACGGATTTTGACCTTGCCCCTCTTGGCATTCCTTATCTCAACGCCTTCGGTTATACCGATCAGGGTGTCTACTGCAACGGCTCCGAACTGGTCAGAAAAGACATCCCGGAAGGCGCTGTGGAGGAATATCGCGGCCAGTATGATGTCTACGATCCCGCTCTCCTCTTTATTTCCTACAGCGGCGAGATTCAGAAGCTGAATTTCACACCCTTCCGGATGGAGCGGGAACATGCCGACAAATATTCCTATGAGTCGCAGTGCTACCAGCAGGGCATCAGGCTCCTGCCGGACGGTACTTTTGCTGAGCTCGCAGTCTTCTCCGAGAACTGGTGCACCCAGCCCGATCTCACCGTCGATGACGAAGCCTATTGGGAAAACTACCGTTCTTCCCAGGAGTATTATCTGCGCCATCTGAATGCAGACGGGACTGAGATTGACTCCTTCCTCATCCCCACGCTGGAGGAAGATTATATCGGCTCACTCACAACGGATGGAAACGGCAGTGTCATCTGCAACATGGGCAATAAGCTGCTCTCCATCAATCCGGCTGACGGCTCTCTCAACTGGGTCAAAAATCTTGACGTCTACCCCGACAAGGTGCTGATGCTGCGCGATGGCGGTCTTGCTTACACTGCTTGGGCAGATGTCGGCTTAAGCCTATATCCGGTTGACGTTGCAACGGGGGAGACAGGTGATGCGCTTCAGATCCCGTATGACGCCTATCAGCTCTTCTCGGGCGGCGGTGATTATCCGCTGTATTATTCCAACGGCTCTTCCTTTATCGGTACAGTACCGGGCATCGGGGAGAAGAACGTCCTCTTCAACTGGCTCAATCTGGATGTCGCCGTCGAGGTCTACGGAGATCTATACGTAACGTCTGACGGAACGGTGATCGGCCTTGCTGATTACGGCACGGGAGAAGATTCCCCCTCTGTCGCATCGGACGTCTCGCTGTACCGGATCTTCCGTATCACTCCTGCCGAAAGTGTAGCTTCGCAGAAAAAGGTGCTCACCCTCGCCACCCCGTGGCTGGATTATGAAAAGCGCTACAACGTGCTGAATTTCAACCTCGCCAGTGACGAATACCATATCGAGCTTCTCGATTATTCCGTCTACAACGACGAGCAGTGGGATGGAGGCATCAAAAAGCTCCAGGCTGATCTTCTCAGCGGTGCTATCCAGCCGGATATTATCGACCTGACCTCCCTCAACATCGAAAAGCTTGCCGCCAACGGAATTCTTGAAGACCTCTATCCCTATATGGATGCTGCCGATTCCGCCATTCGCCGGGACGATCTCTTCCCGTCCGTCCTTGCTGCTGCTGAGATCAACGGAAAACTATATTACACAGTGCCGGGCTTCTGCATCAATACGCTCCTTGGCGAGACCTCGCTCGTTGGCGAAAACCCGGGCTGGTCCTACCGCGCCTTCCGCGAAGCTCTGGCATCCAGGCCGGGCGCACGCGCCCTGAGCGCGTACACAACCTCTCTCGATGTCTTCCGCACCTGCTTCTCGATGGACTTCTCCCGCTATATAGACCTTACAAACAACACCTGCAGCTTTGAAAACGGTGATTTTCTGGATCTGCTCACCTTTGCATCCAGCTTCCCCGCGGATTATGACTGGGAGGGCTACACTTACGAAGTCGATTCCGATACGGCTGCCCTTGCTTCCGGTCGCCAGCTCTTCTACTCGGCTTACATTGCCAGCGCAACGGATGCCATCTATTACGGTGCAGCCTATGGTGATAAGCCATACACCTACGTTGGCTATCCGGTAAATTCCGGCACGGGCAACTTCTTCACCTTCCAGCCGGGCATGGCCATCGGGGCTTCTTCGTCTTACAAAGATGTAGCCTGGGATTTCATCAGCCGGAACTTTACTGCCGAAGCCCAGTCAACCCAGTATCTCCTGCCTTCCAACAGGAATGTCTTCTTTGCCAAAACGCAGGAGATGATGCAGATGGCCTACCGGACTGATGCAAACGGAAATGCGCTCCTGGATGAAGCCGGCCAGCCCATTCCGGAAGCCCGCGCCTATTTCGGAGACGGAACGGGAAATGAGATCGAGCTCTACGTCATGACGCAGGAGGATGTCGACAACCTTCTCCAGTTGATCGAGACCACCACCCGCCGCCAGGTCAACATGGACGGGCTGGACAGCCTTATAGAGGATCAGGCTCATTCCTTCTTCCACGGCTTTCAGACAGCAGAAGAAACTGCGCGTAACATCCAGCAGACCGTAACCTCCTTCCTCCAGGAGCAATAAAACCACTCACTAAAAAACTCTATCCCAAATAACAATTCAGGGCGGGGAAGTACCCCGCCTTTTCCTGTTTTTCCTTTCCTGATGATTTCTGATCATTCCGGGCATTTTTCTTGAACAGCGAAACGATCTGTGATATATTCTGTTACAAAGTTTTTCAGAGAAAGATCTTAAACAGATGAAAAATGAAAAGATAAAAAACATCCTCAGAGTGATCAGGAGAATCTTCGGCCTGACCATGTTTTCCCTTTTCACATCCATGTTTATTGATGAAATCGATAAGAAGCCTGTAGAATGGGGCTTTGCCGTATTCTGGGGGATCATGGCTTTATTGGGCATTTACCTCATTATCACTTCTGTAAAGAGAAAACCTAAGCCGGTAATGGAACCTGAAATCCAGAAAATGAAAGTGATCAGGTGCAAAGCATGCGGCGCTGAAGCAGCGATAAAAGAAGGAGAAATAAAGTTTTGTGAATACTGCGGGAAACCGCTGATCGACGAAACAGAATAAATATTACGATAAAAAAACACTAATTTTTTGAATTTGTATCCCCCCGGGGGGCTTGTGGGGGAAAATAGTAGACTGTATACTGTTTCCATTAATTGAAAGGCAGGTACATTCTATGCATATGGCAGACGCCCTGCTGGCTCCTGCGGTAGCTGCAACGATGTATGTGGCTTCCGGAACAGTAGCAGGCATTTCGATCCACAAGCTGAAAAAGGATGACGAGCCGCAGAAGCTGCCCGTCATGGCTGTTACCGCTGCACTGGTCTTTGCAGGTCAGATGATCAATTACACGATTCCCGGCACAGGCTCGTCCGGACATATGTGCGGCGGCATGCTGCTCTCTGCACTGCTCGGACCACAGGCCGGCTTTCTCTCGATGATCGTGATTCTGGCAATTCAATGTCTCTTCTTTGCCGACGGAGGGCTTATGGCCTTGGGTGCAAATGTCTGGAACATGGCCTTTTACGGCTGCTTCGTCGGGTATTATCTGATCTGGCGTCCGATCATGAACAGTCAATGGTTCGGCGAGGGCAAAAGCGGAGCTCGTATCCGCATCGTCGTTGCCTCACTCATAGGATGTGTCGTTACCCTGCAGCTTGGCGCCTTTTCCGTTGTGCTCGAAACAAGCCTCTCCGGGATCACAGAACTCCCGTTCAGCAGCTTCGTCGCGCTGATGCAGCCCATCCATCTGGCTATCGGCCTGGTCGAAGGCCTGATCACTTCGGCCGTGCTGCTCTTCATTTATGAATCCCGTCCCGAGCTGCTGCAGGATGTTGAGCCAGTCAAAGGAGAAGGTTCACAGCGTTCGCTGAAAACCGTTGTTGCGATCCTGGCGATCGTAGCTCTCGTGGTCGGCGGTGGGCTAAGCCTTCTCGCCAGCTCTAATCCCGATGGACTGGAGTGGGCACTTTTCGGCAATGCCGAGGAAGGCTATGCTGAGAATATGGGCCTCGATGAAGAGGCTTACGGCATCGAAAGCACTGCAGCGGAAACTGCCGGCGCAATCCAGGAGGCAATCTCCTTCCTGCCGGACTATGCCTTTGCGAACAATGATACTGCAGTCGGTACAACGGTTTCGGGTATCGTCGGTTCGGCGATGGTTGCCGGTGTCGCTGTCCTGATCTGCCTTGCAGGCGGCTTTTTCCGCAAAAAGAAAAGCGAAGTTTGATTATAAGCCCGTAAATGAGCAAGGGGCGTCGAATGACGCCCCTTATCTGTATATCTGAGAGATGGGAGTGAGCAGCAGGTGAATAAAATGCAAAAGGCCATGCACGAACTCGCCGAAATGGACGAGCTTGCCATGCGCAGCTCACCGATCCACGAGCTGCATCCTCTTGCAAAGCTGATCACAACAATTATCTATATCCTCATCACGCTCTCCTATGACAAGTATAATCTGAGCGGTCTTGTGCCGATGCTGCTCTGGCCGATACTGCTTTTCACCATCAGCGGCATCGAAGTGCGCATCTGCTTTTACAAGCTGCGTATCGTGCTGCCGCTTGTTATGGCAGTGGGTTTGTTTAACCCCTTTTTCGACAGGGCAATCATGCTGCGCATTGGCCCGCTCGCGGTATCCGGCGGTGTGTTCTCAATGCTGACGCTGATGATCAAAGGCCTTTACTGCCTTATGGCTTCGTTTCTTCTGATGGCAACAACACCCATTGACAGTCTGTGTGCTGCGCTGCGGCAGTTGCATGTGCCGAAAATACTTGTTACGCTCCTGTTGCTGACGTATCGTTACGTCGGGGTGATGACCGAAGAACTCGCCGTGATGACAGATGCTTATCTCCTGCGCGCGCCCGGGCAGAAGGGAATCCACATCTCGGCCTGGGGCTCTTTTCTCGGCCAGCTGCTCCTGCGCAGTATGGACCGCGCCCAGGAGCTCTACGCCGCCATGCTGCTTCGTGGCTACAACCAGCAATTCCACTATGCGGAGGCCAGACCCTTCCGCATTCGTGACGCGCTGTATCTGCTCGGCTGCATCCTCTTCTTTTTGCTGCTGCGTACTGTCAAAGTGGCACAGCTTCTCGGCGGAATGCTTGTGAGGTGATTGATATGATTGAATTTCAACATGTGAGCTTCGGCTATGAAAAGAATCGGCAGGTCCTGCGGGATCTGTCCTTCCGTATTGAGAGAGGCGAGGCGGTGGGGCTGGTCGGCCCGAATGGCGCAGGAAAGTCCTCCGTTATGAAGCTTTTGCTCGGCCTTCTGGAGGGCGAAGGGCAGATCCTGGTAGACGGTCTACCTGTCAGGCGCGATACATTGCCGGAGATTCGCCGCAAGCTTGGTTTCGTGCTGCAGAGCTCTGACAATCAGATGTTCATGCCCACCGTGTATGAGGATATGATCTTCGCTCCGCTCAATTACAAGCTCAGCCGGGAGGAAGCAGAGGCGCGTGTCGACGAGGTGCTTGCCCGCCTTGGTCTTGAAGAACTCAAACACCGCTATAACCACAAGATTTCCGGCGGCGAGAAACGTATGGCGGCCATCGCCACGATCCTGGCAATGAAACCGGAAGCTATCTTGATGGATGAGCCGAGCTCCGCGCTGGACCCGTATAACCGGCGTGTCATCATCAATACGATCTGCACTCTTCCTCAGACGAAACTGATCGCCTCTCACGATCTCGATATGATTCTCGATACCTGTGAGCGCGTAATCCTTCTTTCCGAAGGACATATCATCGCAGACGGCCCGGCAGAGAAGCTCCTGCAGGATCGTGCCCTTCTCGAGGCAAACCGCTTGGAGTTGCCCTTGAGCCTCGTGGGGCGAACGCCACGGAACGCCGCTGAATAACGGCTCTTTTATCCCTTTTCCCGCCTTTTTCAAACTGTGGGAAGGCCTTCGGATAAACACTGAAGATCATAAAGATGATCACCATCCGGATGTTTCTGGTGTCCTCACAGTTTATGTACGTTCCTATTTCCAAAAAGCAAAATTCAGCTTATGTTGACGCTATACCAGGATTCCCGCAAGCGGGGCAGCATTCCATACGCGTTTCAGAAGTAAAATGATGGCTGTTCTGGCAGGTTTATCGACATCTTCTACTTTAAAAATCAATGTTTTTCTGTGTCTTACAGCCACTCTGCAACGGTCTGTTTTGACTTCTTTGCCTGTGACCCCTTGATGGCAAGGCCGTTTTTCTGTACGTCCGCACCCGCGCACACTCTCTTCACATCCGAAACCATACTCGCCAGGCCGGAGCCTTCATGGGTGCTGATCACCCGCACCGTTTTCCCGGTAAAATCCAGCCCGGTCAGGGCTGTTTCCATTTCGGGCGCATAGGTGCCCCAGTAGATGGGGCTCATGACATAGATGGTATCATAGGACGAAATGTCTGTGAGCTTTTCCCTGATCGGGGCATTCCCGATCCGCTGCTTCGCCTCCTGAATACAGGTGTTGTAGATAAAGACTTCACAACGCGCCGGTTTTCCTGTAT
>JAGCAN010000076.1 GCA_017652685.1 Oscillospiraceae bacterium | reverse complement strand
TCTTCAAAAACCGCTATTTTGCAGGCTGACGTCCCGATATCAATGCCTAAAAGGAGTGCTTTCATGCTTCTCCTCCGAGAGAGCGAACCGGTTCGCCCTCGAACAAAAAATAAATCTATATCGATTATAGGAGAACACAATAGATTTGTCAATCAGTATTTTCGGATGGAATTGCCGAACTCGATCGTCGTCGGAAGGTTAACTTCCTCCGGGCAGACGAAGCCTTCAGTCTGATCCATCAGCTTCAGAAGAATTTCCACCGCCTTCTCTCCCATGGCTCTCATCGGCTGTACAACCATAGTCATTTTCGGCTTTACAATCTGCGAAAGGATCAGGTTGTCAAAGCCCAGCAGAGAAATATCCTCGGGGCAGCGAACGGACGATTCATTGACTGCCATTACCGCGCCCAGTGTTATTTCATAGTTGGTCATAAAAACAGACGTGGGCATTTCCTTCAGCGAGAGAAGCTGCTTCATGCTCTCATATCCGAACTGTATGGATGCTTTGCCTTTGCCGATCCTGATATAAAGATCTTTCAGCGGGCAGCCATGCCTTCTCAGCGCAGAGACGTAGCCCTCACATCTCTTACGGCCGGTATATTCTCCATCGGACCCGATTATCGCAATTCTGTGATGATTGTTTTCAAACAGCAGCTCCACAGCAGCATCAGCAGCGGAAATATTATCGATTTTGACACAGGGTCTCCCGCTGACCGGTCTGTCCAGCAGAACGACCGGGATTCCCCCCTCTGTGGCAGGTGCAAGATCATGCTCCTCCCCGTCAACTGGAACAAGCAGAATCCCGTCCACCTTTTTGCTGAGCAGAAAACGAATATTCTTTCCCTCCTGCTCCGCATTGTCTGCAGAGTCACAGATCAGCAGACCGTATCCGGCGGTTCTCAGGGATTCACCGATGTAACTGAGGAGAGTGCTGTTGAACAGGCTCTGAATGTCATAGACGATCACGCCGATGGTTCTTGTCTTTTTGGTAGCCAGCCATCTCGCAATTTCGTTTACTTCATACCCGAGCTCATCAATGGCTTTCTCTATCCGGATTCTGTTCTCCGGAAGCACATTCCCGCCATTGAGATACTTCGAGATTGTTGCCAGTGACAGGCCTGTCAGTCTCCTGATGTCTCTGATTGTCGCAGACATCTTTTTCCCCTAACGCTTCGGCGTAAACGTTCTGTCTGCGATTTCATCCAGAATTCCGAGATCCCAGAACAGGCGCGTGCCGACATATTTGTCACGGATATCCTTTGTCATCGTAAAGGTGGTCTTCACCTGCTCATCGTCATAACCGATGATAGAAGCGCTGGTCGGGAAGCCGATCGATTCCATCAGCGCCCTGATCTCTCCGGACGGCGGCAGCGTCCGAATAATTTCGACAATACGATCCCAATTCTTTTCAATCACGCCAAACCTGGCTTTATGTTTTGCAACGTCATACTTGTGCTCTCTGTTTTCTCCTTCGATCATCGCTTCAGCACCCGGTCCGATAAAGGCAAGGAGCTTCCTGTTCCAGTCTTCCAGCGAGAAACTCTCCACAAACTTCCGGGCACGTTCCCACTCCGGCCGATAACCGCCCTTCTGGAAAGTCTCGTATGCCATTAACGTGTACAGGGTGCCAAGCCCCGCCTGAATCCCGTGCTGCTCAAACGGCACACCTTCAAACGCGAGAGAGCGCATATCCCAGATATGCGAAAAATAGTGCTCCATCCCGGATGCCGGCCTTGAAACTCCTGCATAATTCATGCCGATCCCGGCAATTACGAGGCCTTCCATCACAGCACGGACTGCATCCGGATCTCTTTCCAGCAGCTTCTCTGCCTGATCCATCACCTGCTTCAGCGCGCGCTCGACCAGAGCAGCAGTCACTTCACAATAATCCTCTCCAACGATCACGGATGCCAGCTGCCACTCCACCAGGCTCGTGATTTTTGCCAGGATATCTCCTACACCTGCACGGAGAAGGTGCATCGGAGCATTGCAAAGAATATCCAGATCTCCCACCACAGCCCAGGCTGCCTTGCTGTAGATCGACGTCTTCAGGCCATCTCTGTCCATGGAAGAGGTTCCTGCAACAAAACCATCCATCGACGGAGCTGTAGCAACAATGATATATTTCATCCCGGTTGCCCGGGCAATCATCTTTGCAGTATCGTTGATCACACCGGACCCGATTCCGATGATCGCATCGCAGCTGTAATCGAAATGCATCAGCGCGGAGCCTACAGTATATTCCGTCGGCCTGACAGGCGAAACCGGGAATACATATTTCGTGTAAGAATATCCGGCAGCTTCCAGCACACTGCAGACCGTCTCACCGGCTGCAGCAAAAGTGTCATGCCCTGAGAGGAGAAACGGTTTCTTTGCCCCGATTTCCTCCAGAAGAGCCGGCAACACTTTTACAGCACCTTTGTCAATGATGACCTTCGCCACACCGGGGGAATGCTTTTTCCCGCAGGAACAGGAAAACTCACCCAACTGAATCAAATCGCTCAAATTCATTGTTTTAATTTCGTCTGCTGTCATCGCTGTGCCTCTTTCTTTCTATTCTTCTATTGTTTTTCTCAAAAAACTCTTTTCAAAACAGCTTTCCTCTTGTATTATAACACACAGAAATTGAGATTCAAGTTTCACTAAAAATAAAGGAAGGTGTTCTTACATTGAAAGCAATCGCATCCGGAGAATTGTTAATTGATTTTAACTCCGTCAGTACTGATGAGGCAGGTTATCCGACTCTGGAAGGTCACCCCGGCGGCGCCACGATCAACTGCCTGGCGACACTTCGAAATTTCGGAGCGGAGGCCGCTTTTATCGGAAAAGCCGGCAATGATGCTTTCGGAAAAATGCTGCAGCATACCATCCGGCAGCTCGGGATCGACACAACCAATGTGCTGCTGACCGAGGAGGCTTTCACAACGCTCGCTTTTGTCACGCTGGATGAAACCGGAGACCGGGAATTCTCCTTTGCGCGCAAACCCGGTGCGGATCTTCTGCTCCGCTTTGAAGAGATTGATCTTTCCGTTTTCGATGGAGCGGATGTTTTCCATTTCGGCACCGTCTCCATGACGAAAGAGCCGTCCCGGGAGACGACAAAAAAGCTTGTAGAATACGCCCGTTCCAAAGGCATTCTGATCGGTTATGATCCCAACCTGCGGAAAAATCTGTGGGACAATCTGGAAGATGCTCGCGAACAGATGCTATGGGGGCTCTCTCAGGCAGACGTGGTGAAAATCAGCGATGAGGAAATCGAGTTCCTCTTTGGTCTTGAACCGGAAGAAGGCGCACAGAAGATCCTTGACCTCTATCATGTCAAGCTCGTCTACGCCACATGCGGTGCAAAGGGCTGTTATTACAACAATCGCAAGGTACAGGGTTTCATGCCAGCCATGAAAGGAATTCACGTGATCGACACCTGCGGTGCGGGAGATATCTTCGGCGGATCTGCGATGTTCCGCTTCCTGCAGCACGGCAAAGAAGCCTCGGAACTGACGAAAGATGATCTGGATGATATCACCCATTTTGCATCAACTGCTGCAGGGCTTTCCACACAGAAGCACGGCGGAATATCCAGCATCCCGGCTCTGAGCGATGTACTCAGAGCACTGTAACCCTAACCTGTCTCATACTTTTTATTAATCTTTATAATTTAAGAAGGGCGGTATACAGTAATGTATAAAGGATTTAAAATGAAGCTCTATCCCGGAATGGAGGAAGAGTACGAAAGACGCCATAATCTGCTCTGGCCGGAAATGCAGGAGAGCATCCATGCACACGGCGGAAAAG
>JAGCAN010000075.1 GCA_017652685.1 Oscillospiraceae bacterium | reverse complement strand
TTTGCAGCCGGGGCAACATGCCTGGCCAGCAAACCCGGTCCCGTAGCCAACTCCAGCACTTCCTTATCCCGGATCACCTCCGGGATATGCGCGTACATAACATCATAAATCTTTTGATCTGCTTTCATGGCGCGTTTGTAGTAAGCGTCTAACCATTGGTGTTTAAACGAATCCAAAATGTTGAAAAAACTAACGAGTTTTTTCAACAAATCTAAAATGACTGTAGAAGTTCAAGTTCAACTGACGGACTCAACCGGTAATGGAACCGGGGTCAGGTTTGGCTTGTAATACGGTTTGTCCTGAGATTGTGGAATAACAGCGTCAATAATCGAATTGACTTGATCAGCCTCGTAATCCTTATACTTCTGAGACCAGGGAAGCAACTCATCCATGCGCGGATTATGGACCGGCAGATCCAGATATTCCGGCACGTTTTCCAGAAGGTATGTCAGGTACAGTAGCGGATTGGCTTTATTCCTTCGAGCAGTCTCCACCAGGCTGTAAATAATCATTTTTGCATCGGCTCCAGAAGGGGTATTGCAAAAGAGCCAGTTGCGGCGTCCCTGTGCGTACAAGCGTATGGCATTTTCACAGTAGCCATTATCAATTGGTATACGGCCATCTTCAAGAAAACGGCACAGCTCCTTCTCGTGATTCAGGCTGTACTGGATCGCATCACGCATTTTTTCGCTGAGAAGCGGTGATGTCAGATCCTGAGTGCGAAGGAAAGTGTAGAAATCATCGACCAAAGACTTTTCTTCCTGCTGTCTTCCAGTCAGCCGTTCTTCAGGAGACATGTCCCTAAACTTGCCTTCCACAGCATAAAGTGATGCGATCTTCCGAATAGCAATAACCTCCGGCAGCGCTTCGTATTGCTCATCTGTCAGTTTTGAGGTCTTAATGACCATCAGCGCTTCGAAGAAGCGTCTGCGGGCATGCATGAAACAGGCTGTGGAAACGACGGCGCCGTTGCTCTCGTCGGCGAATACAGAATAGGAAATATAGGAATCGCTTGTGAGCACGCCTTCAAAATTGGCATAAAACCTGCGGAGATGATCTGTCCCTCTCGTTTTCTCGTAAGAGAACACAACGATTGGTGGCACAGTATCAAGTTCTCCTGTGGTGTGTGCCCAGACGTAACTTTTGGTAGTTGCTTTTCTCCCGTCCTCATGCAGAACCTGGAGCCAGCTTTCATCGCATTGGGAATAACTGTTTTGGCAGAGAAGATAATGCAGATATTCAAAGACAGGCCTCAGGTGAGATTCGGCAAAACGTATCACCCAGTTGGCCATATCCTGGCGGGGCAGAGTCAGTCCATGGTTTGCCATATCCATTTCCTGCCGGTAATAGGGAAGCGCCTTGACCGTCAGATCATACATGATGCCTGCAACAACAGAGCTGGTTGCTGATGACCGGCTGAAGAACACATCCGGCATAGGCATAGCCGCCAGTGTCCCTGTCCGCATATCCTTGATCACAGGCGAGTGGCGGACTTCAACATAATAAGAAACCGTGATCCTGTGCAGCAGTTCTTTTTTGTGCCAGCCGATGATCTGCCAGTTCCCTTCGCCGAAACGCCGGTTTAGTTCATTTATGTCAAACGAAAAGGTGTTGCGGTGAGGCAGGTTGGAAAAATCCCTGTGTGTGGGTGTTTCTTTGCAGCGGGACGACCCGAAGGCATTCTTGACATTTTTTGTCTCCTGTCTTCTCCTGGACGCTTCCTCAAAACTGACGACATTATCTTCCGGTACAGCATCCTCGGAAAGAGGATCCTGCAGATCAGATTCCTCAGAAGATAAAGCGCTGATCTTTTCATTGTGTGAGCCGAAACGATGCCTCAGCAGCAAATCGTTTTGAGCACACATACAATCAAGTTTCTGCTGTAGCTCGGCAATCTGCTTCTGCTGATCCTTCACTTTCTCCGAGATCCGCTGGTACTCTTTGGACATTTCTGTTTCTGCTTTGCGCTGTTCAATAACCTGCACATGCAGATTGGTATACTGTCTCTTCAAGACAGCGCACTCTTCCAGAAGCTGTTCCCTCGAATAGCCTTCAATACTTTTGATGTATTTTTCAATGTCAGCTTCCATAAAAGCACGCTCCAACAGTTACAAAGTTATCTGAGGTCTCAACATGTCACGTCTGCCAGCTGACTGATCTTCTGCAGTGCATTCTGGTATTTCCTGATCTCCTGTTCCAGAGCAATGATCTTTGCATTCAATGCCTGAATGGTCATCTGCTGCTCCAGAATCAGTTTTCTGTCAGCTTCGTTTCCCTCATTATAACTATCTGTATCGGATGTCGCTTTCTTCGGTTCTGCTTTGCTGCGTCCTCTCTTTCCTGTCGGGATTATTTCGCCTGTTACTGGATCCAGTTTGCCGATGAGCCGGCGTTTGGAGCGAGACTGCCCCTTCTCTGCATCCCAGTAGCTTTGGGAATCATAAACATAAGTGGTGTCGGTTTCCTTGTGGTATTGCTTGACGATCGCCATCAGAGAGTCCTCCTCATTACAAGTTACACTTATTATAGCATAAACTGTAACGATTGTCAACAGGAAAGTGATAATTTATTTAAAATATTTGTGTCACTTTCCGGCTCTGGAAGATCTGGGTGCAATTATTTCATTTTCCGTTCGTATACATGAATGGACGATTGAACAGTAAATCCTTCCATCAGCCGTTTGAATTCCTCCATGGTGAGCGTTCTGGCTTCATCCGAGTATCGCGGCCATTGGTAAACACCTTCGGTCAGCCTTTTGGTGATCATACAGTAACCGTCGCGGTCAAAGCAGATGCCCTTGATACAGTTCCGCTTTGTTCCGCAGAACAGAAAAAGCGTCTCCTCTTGCAGCGGGTCAAGATCATATTCGAGGCGAATGATTGCCACCAGGCCGCTGATCCCTTTTCGGAGATCGGTTTTGCCACAGCGTATTATGACCCGCTTGAAACCTGTACCGCTCCTAAGCATTCCGGACAGCTTTCAGAACAACAGCAAGAGTGTGTTCCTGAATATTCCCCCTGATAAACAACCGGCAATCCCTTACCTGGAGCACCAGTTCTGGATCTTCATTGCCCGGTTCAGTTTCACATGCTGCGGGTGAAAATGCCGTTTCTTCATTCCGGTACTGCAGTTCTACAAAACTGTTCTGTACATGAGAAGTTACGATCGTCCCGTCTTTGGCTACCGGCATCGGAGATGATTGTGTCGCCACCTTCAGCGCATTCATTGTCTCGGCTGCTTTCTGACGCACTTTTCGCTGCCAGTAATAAAAGGTCTTCTCGTTTATGCCATTTTGTGCACACCATTCCTTTTTGTTAAGGTCGGTGCTGTTGGCAGCTATAATGAGTTTCTCCCAATTCGCATATTTGATGGCAGCTGCTTCACGATCCACTGCTATCCCCCCCTATCTTACTTTTCAGGGAGAAGTATAGCACAGAATTTCCTCCTTTTATACAACACCGTTCATTAGACGCTTACACTTTAATCTCCATGCCTCCATACTCTCCGGATCTGAATCCCATTGAGCAGGTGTGGAGAGTAACTCGCCGCGAGAAAACGCACAACCGTTATTGGTCAGGGTTGCCTTCGCTGACTGCAGTGCTTGATGAGTGGTTCAC
>JAGCAN010000074.1 GCA_017652685.1 Oscillospiraceae bacterium | reverse complement strand
GGCAAAAAAACTGTGTGCCTGCAGAAGCACACAGCTGTTCTCTTAAATCAACAAATTTCTCACGGCAGATAGACCGAGGCGCTCTGGCCCAGCATCATGCCGGGCTGCTGCACCGTGACGTGTATGGTAAAGTAGGCGGCATTCTGCCGCTGCGTTCCGAGCGAAGAGATCTCGGTAACGGTACCCGTCAGGATGCGGGATTCATCCGTATCCAGCGTTACAGGAAGCGTATCACCGACCTTGAGATCTCCGAGATCCATCTCGTCTACTTCCGCAACAATCTCGAGCGCATCGGTGCGGTAAATCCGCGCAAGAAGCTGCCCCTTCCAGACCTGCTGCCCGGATGCTACCGGCACGGATGCAACGACGCCTTCCGCCGGAGCTTTGATATCCGGTAATGCGCCAAAAGGCGCATCCTGCCCCATCAACGTAAAGAGCGTATCACCCTTTTTTACGTAGTCTCCGGGCGATACCAGCATCTCTGCAATCATCCCGGAGCCGGCAATGGTCAGATCCTCGCGGAAAACAACTTTCCCACTGCCGACTTTGTTGTCGTAGGCGTAGTCATTGTCTTTGAAGAGATCGAGCAGTTTCCCGGCATCGTATTCACCGGTCAGCACTTCGACATCGTATGCGCCGTCCCGCGTGGCGATCACAACACCCGTGCCCTTCTCTTTGTCTACCTTGAAATAGAGGAGTTCCCCGATGTGGAGATGACGGCAGTCATCATAATCCGCTGCGCCGGAATACGTGCAGGAAAGACGCTGCCGGTGACGAGGCTGGAGAGCTGCCACAGCGCCGTAAGTGCTCATGGCGGCATCCGCACTCTCTCCGCTTTCGGCAAAGAGATAGCGCACGGTTCCGTCTTCCGGTGCGTAAACGGGCGTCGTAAGCATCGTGAAGAGTACATCATCCTGTTGAACAGCATCTCCCGGTTCCAGATCAAAGGAAGCGATCGTCCCAGAGAACGGGGCTGTCACATCCTCAAAGGTGGACGCCGTGACAAAACCGTTGGCGACGGAATAAGCGGTCAGATCCGGCTCAGCGTGAGCGGCAGACGCAGATACTCCCGTCAGGATGCATAACGCAAGCAACAGAGAAGCCCATTTTTTCATACTGTCTTTCCTTTCTGTTTATTCCACACTCTTGAGCGCTTCCACCATGTCAATCCCGCGCACCTTGCGTGTGAGCAGCCATTCCACACACACGGCAAAGGCAAAAGTAATGACACTGGCCAGGAGCACTGCCGGCGGCGTCACATGGCCGACAAAGACCATGGAATCAAATTCACAGGTTCTGAGGATAATGCTGACCAGCGCAATCCCCGGCGGAATACCGAGAAGCGTGCCGAGAAGCGCCGTGAGGCTGCTCTCACGCAGCATGAGCGAGCGGATCTCCCGCTGATGATAGCCGAGCACCTTGAGGGTGGCATAGTCCCGGATGCGCTCGGTGAAATTCATAAGGCCCATGTTATAGCAGATAACAAACGAGAGCCCAAGCGCCGCACCGGACATGATGGAAAATGCAGTGGCAGTAGCATCCAGAATCGTCATCCCCTCGGAGAACTGCGTTTCCAGCGTCTTTACAGCTTCGGTATCCTCACTCTCCTCAATGCGGTGCATTGTGAGTTCAGAGGGTTCGCGGAGCAGCAGCGCCGTAACGGAAAAGGGACCCTTCCGGCACTTTTCCCAGGCGGCCTTCCCCATGAAGATCCCCTGGCCGACATTGACGTCGGCATATTCCTCAGCTGTGAGGCGGATGGGCTCGCTGTCCCCCGGGAGATAGATCTCAACCGGATCCCCGAGGGAAATGCCCATGATGGTTGCAAGCTTCCGGCTGATGACAATGTTCTCCTCAGGCATCGGGAGAATCTGCTGGTCCGCCGTGAGATGCCAGATAGTCTGGTCATCCTCCATCACGGTGAGCAGGCAGGCACGGGCTTTCCTCGCGCCGTGGAGTGAAACACCGATCTCCATAATGCCTTCGGTGCACTCCGCATCCAGCCGGGAGCGGTAGCTTTCCAGCGTGCCGGCCTGATCCGCTTTGAGATCTACGCGGATATCATAGGTAAGCGTGCCGCCGTAATACTGGCGCATAAAATACTCGATGGAATCCTGCAGGCCGAAGGTCGCAATGATCAGCATGTTGCAGCAGATAATGCCGGCAAGCAGAATGACCGTTCTCCCCTTATGGCGCATCAGATTGCGGATGATCATTTTGCTGTTGAAGGATAGCCGCTTCCAGAGCCCCGTCCAGCGTTCAAGCAGGACGCGGGTACCGCCTTTCGGCGGCTTCGGCCTGAGGAGCTCGGCGGGAGATTCCCGCATGGAGGAACGCAGGGCGATCTGGCAGATCAGGACTGACAGCGCAACGGAAAGCCCCGTCATCCCGTAAGCTATGGGGCTGATCGGCGGCCACATCATATAGGGATAGCGGGAATTGTGCACCATCATCTCCCAGATTACCTTCGGGATCGTATACCAGCCGACGAAAAGCCCGATCACCGAACCGATGATTGAGGGAAGCAGCGCATACCAGAGATAGTGCCTTCGGATGCGGCGGTTGGTATAGCCGAGCTCTTTGAGCGTGCCGATTTCCATACGCTGCTTGTCTATCATGCGCTTGAGCGTGGAGACGACGATCATTGCCGCCACGGAAAAGGCAAGGACCGGGAAGACATAGGCCAGGCCGTGAAACATCTTTGCATAGCCGCGCGCCGTGGAGACATTGCCGTGTGTTCTGGTGGTTACGACCAGCGCCGTCGGCACGACCTTTTCTATGGCGGACTGGACAGCGCCCTCATCCGCCCCTTCTTCCAGTTTCACCAGAACGGTGGTATACGGCAGGTCAGGAATGGCACAGTGGTTCAGGAGTATAAAGCCGTAATGGTCCGGATCGGGAACCGTCTCCTTGGAGGTGACCGTATATTCAGCGGAGAGGACTGTGCCCCGCACCGTGAAGCGAAGGCGCTGCCCGGCAACCAGTAGCGTGACGGAATCCCCCGGCTGCAGGCTGTGGGCAGCAGCAAACTGCTCTTCCATCAGGCAGCCGCGGGTATCCCCCTCCTGCAGCAGAGCGCCGGAGCGGAGATAGGGCCGGTTGATGTCCATCGGCCCTTCATAGATTTCAAGCGCCGCTTCGACATCCTTCCCGAGCCCTTCCACATCAACTGTGACGGAGGTGCGCGGCAGGATGGCCTTCACCCCGCTTATATGCCGGATCTCCGTCAGATCCTGCCGGGAAAAGCCCGCGGCATTCACCCAGAAATCCGCCAGATTGCAGGTTTCAAAATACGTTTCAATGTTATAGTCCATCAGCCGCCAGCTGCCGTCCAGCCCGGCAAATACCCAGGTACCGAGAAAGCACAGCAGAATCATGGCAATGATCTGCATGGCGTTGCCTTTGAGATCACGCAGGAGCTTCTTCCTCAGCGGATGCTGACGAGGCGCGGAGGCGGCGGAAGATTGCCTGCTTACCATGTGATATCCTCCACGCGCATCGGGTTGGGATTCACGGTGACCTCCTGTACGGAACCGTTATGCAGGCGGATAATCCTGTCTCCGAGGGGGCCGATGGATGTATTATGCGTAATAATGACAACAGTCGTTTTGTAATCGTGGCAAAGACGAGTGAGGAGCTCCAGCACCTGCTCGCCCGTTTTGCTGTCAAGGGCACCGGTCGGCTCATCGCAGAGCAGCAGGGCCGGATTTTTGCACAGGGCACGCGCAATGGAAACACGCTGCTGTTCCCCGCCGGAGAGCTGTGCCGGGAAGTTGTTCATCCTCCCGCCGAGGCCCACCTGCTCCAGCACTTCCCGCGGATCAAGCGCATCTCTGCAAACCTGACGGGCAAGCTCAACATTTTCCAGTGCCGTCAGATTCTGCATCAGGTTATAGAACTGAAAGACAAATCCCACATCCAGCCTGCGGTATTCGGTGAGCTGGCTGTCAGAGAGCGCAGTGATCTCCTTGTCACCGACGACAATTCTGCCCGATGTGACGCGATCCATGCCGCCGAGAAGGTTCAGGCAGGTCGTTTTCCCCGAGCCAGAAATCCCTTCCACCACGCAGAGTTCACCTTTCTCTATCGAAAAGCAGACATGATTCGCCGCATGAACGACCACTTCACCGGTAACATAGTCTTTGCAGACCTGATCAAAAGAAATGTAACTCATTTACGCTCTCTCCGCTTCTGAACCGTCTCGGTTTTCTCCTTTACGGGAACCTTTGATTCTGTTATAATAACCCCGAAGAAAGAAAGGACCCGAATGCGATGCTGAATCACAAACTCCCGGCAGATCCGGTAATTCTGTTGAGCTACGTCAACACCAAACTGCGGGATGAATACGCCTCCCTCTCCGAACTGTGTGAGGGGCTGGATGTGGAACCATCCCGGATCACGGAACCGCTTGCGGCAATCGGATACGTTTACGATCCGGAGGGCAATCGCTTCCGATAAGAAAAGATCCCAGCTCCTCCTTTGAGGGCTGGGATTTACTGTTACTGGAATCAGGTCAGACAAGCCTCAATTCTTCAACACTTCTTGCAAGGACTTCTCTGTTGCGGCTGGTTTCGCTGGAATCCACAAGCCCGGACAAAAACTCGTTCGTCTTCCTGGCTTCCTGCAGCTCATGATAAACTTTTTCGGAAATGATAAACACATTTTCCTTTCCGTTACCCGGCACGCATACATCTTCCCCGTTACAGGCCCGATCAAAATACTCTTTCATATCCGCTTGGAAATCATTCGCCGCTGCAGTCACCATGGGGATGCCTCCTTAAAGAATTTTGAAGCTGAAGAATTGTAAGATACAATTGTAGCTATTTTGTTATTAAAATATACTACTATACTCCCTAATAGTCAAGCAAAATCTTCAAACTTTTTTCAAAATTCTTTCAAAATTCTTTCAACTGCATCGGTGCCAGAGCAGCATGCCGTTTTCAAAGATGCATTCGGCCCTTCCGCTGTCCTTCAGCCAGGACAGATACGAGCGGACCGTACTGCCCACAAGCACATACTGCTCAAAATTCATAACCAGAGAATAGGCTAGGAACAGCTTTTGCAGGATGGCTTCGAAGCACTGCGGTTCGGCGCAGATCTGCAGGATTTTTTCCGCGATTTCCAGCACCTTGTCGATATTGTACTGGGCGAGGCCGGCGATTTCTTCGGTAACGGCTGCATGGGACGGCACAAATACCCTCGCCTCCAGCTTCTTTACCTTCTCCAGCGTTTCAAGGTAGGAGGCTATATCGTAGATAAATCCGATCTGGTATTTTTCCAGCGTTTCACGGCTCGACAGACAGTCTGCCAGGTAGACGACGTTATCGGGCGTGCGGAACCCTACCATATCAAAGAAGTGGCCCGGGAGAGGCAGGATCTGAAACCCCTCAGGCAGGACTTCGTCTGTCAGGAACTCGGCGTTGCTCTCCTGTGCCATCAGGAACTTGTGCCGGAGGTCTTTGCAGGGATAGCCGCCATAGAGGAAAGACGGTTCCAGAAGCGGATGCCGGGTAAAATCACAGTCGATTCCCGGCGCAAAAATCCTGCAGTTTGTCTGGTTTTGCAGATACCGGTTTCCGCCGATATGGTCCGCATTGGAGTGCGTATTGTAGATCGCCTTCAGCTTCCATCCGTTTGCGTCCAGAATCTGCCTTATTTTACGCCCGGCATCCTTGTCGTTTCCGCTGTCAATCAGACAGACATCGTTCCCGCCGAGCTGGACAAGCCCGATTTTTGCCGGGCTTTCAATATAGCAGCACTTCTCTGTGATTCGAACCAGTTCATACATTTTCAGTCAGCTCCTTTTCGTTTAATCCCAGTGAATGTTCTCGTTATCGCCGTAAAACCACGAAACCCTCTCCCCGACGACGGGCTCGCCGTGCGGCGTCGTATAATAGGGATCGCTTGTGGAAAAACTGTAGTTCAGATTGTTTTCCGTGCCGTAATGGAAAATATCGACGATCTTCTTATAGGACGGCGTCCTGTTTTCGGGCGTATTGTACTCGTGGATGGGATCGAGAAAACGCCAGTAATATCCGACGGAGTTGTCCGTGTCGTTCACGATACAGAGCGGATGGTTGCGTTTGAATTCGTCGATCTGCTCCTGCGGGATCTGCCCGGGCGTCAGCCAGAGGCGCTGCAGCTTCGGCACGCGGTCAGCCGGGACAATCGGAGAAATATCATTCAGATTATAGCAGTAGCCAAGCTGCAGGTCGGTCAGCTCACACAGCTCTCCGATAGCATTGATCTTGTTTACAGCAAGAAGCTGAAATACCTGGAGCTGTATGGAAGCTCCATGCACAATATCAATGCTATCGGAGAGCTGTGTGAGCTGACCGACCTGCAGCTTGGCTACTGCTATAATCTGAACGATATTTCTCCGATTGTCCCGGCTGACCGCGTGCCGAAGCTGCAGCGCCTCTGGCTGACGCCCGGGCAGATCCCGCAGG
>JAGCAN010000073.1 GCA_017652685.1 Oscillospiraceae bacterium | reverse complement strand
GCATAAGCTATATACGAACAAAAAGGAACGGCGTGAAAAAATCCTTGATCTGATGCAGACGGTCGGTCTGAATGCTGAGCATGCGACGCGGTACGCACACGAGTTTTCCGGAGGACAGAGGCAGCGCATCGGGATTGCCAGAGCGCTTGCAGTCAATCCCCAGTTTATTGTCTGTGATGAGCCGGTGTCTGCTCTGGATGTTTCTATTCAGGCACAGGTTATCAATATGTTCGAGGAGTTGCAGGAAAAACTGGGAGTAGCCTACCTGTTTATTGCCCATGACCTGTTGGTGGTGCATCATATTTCTGATCGTATTGCCGTGATGTATCTCGGTAAAATTGTTGAAATAGCGGATGCGGATGAATTAAATGATCAGCCGATCCATCCGTATACGGAATCTCTGCTTTCAGCAGTGCCAATTCCGGACCCCAATATCACACGGGCAAGAAAACGCATCGTTCTGGAAGGAGATGTACCGTCTCCACTGAATATGCCCACCGGATGTCCATTCCGTACCCGGTGCCGCTATGCGACGGAGCGTTGTTCTGCTCAATGCCCACCCCTTACTGACCGCGGGGCAGGGCATCTGGTTGCCTGCTGGGAAAAGTAAGAAGAAATACCGGCAATTCGTTGCATAAGAGAGGAGTACTGAAAGAGAAATCTGGTTAATATAACAAAAATGATAGGCTCCACTTGTGAAAATTGCCGAAAAGTGTTATATTTTATCGCGTTAAATACTTTAGTTCAATAAAACAAATAGTTTTTGGACTAAAGAAAAATAAAAAATGGAGGAACCCCATGAAAAAGTTTTTAGCACTTCTTATTGCAGCTGTAATGTGCTTCTCTATGGGAGCTGTTGCATTTGCAGATGCTGCTGATGATCTCGTCAGCGACGCATTCATCGACCCGATCAATGACTGGGCAAAATACGATGAAATGATCGCACAGATTAAAGCAGAGACTGATTTTGCAAAGCGCACCGAACTGATGCACCAGGCAGAAGATGTCCTCATGTCCAACTACTGTGTCATTCCTATCTATTACTACAATGACCTCTACATGCAGAAGGACTATGTTTCTGGCATCTATTCCAACCCGTTTGCTACCAAGTTCTGGATGTATGCAAAGCTCGACAATGGCTCTGACACACTCCGTATGAACCTTGCTTCCGAGCCTGACTATCTTGATCCGGCTCTCAACAGCTCTGTTGACGGCGCCTGCCTCGCGGCAAACTCTTTCTCCGGTCTTTACACCTATAATGAAGAAGGTGTGACCACTCCTGCTTGCGCAGAGGGTTATGAAGTTTCCGAAGACGGCCTGACCTACACCGTTACCCTGAAGTCCGGCCTTAAGTGGTCTGATGGTTCTGACCTCACCGCTGCTGACTTTGAGTACTCCTGGAAGCGCGCTGTCGCTCCTGAGACGGCTGCCGACTATGAGTACATGTTCTCCGGCTTCAATGGTTATGCTGACGGCAACCTGAATGTAACAGCTGTGGATGATACCACGCTCGTCTTCGTTCTCGATGCTCCGTGTGCATACATGGAAGACCTGATGGCATTCCCGACCTTCTATCCTGTCTGCAAGGCTTATGTTGAAGCAAACTCCACGGCGGATGCTCCGGGCGCATGGTGCCAGGAAGCAGGCTTTGTATCCAATGGTGCATATGTCTGCACAGGCTGGAACCACGATGTTTCCATGACTTATGAAAAGAATCCGTACTGGTACAATGCTGACCAGGTTTCCATCGACAAAGTTGAGTTTATGCTCTCCGCTGATGATACGGCTATCTTCGCAGCATACAATGCCGGCGACCTTGATTTCGCTGACACGGTTCCGACAGACGAAGTTGCAAATCTTATTGGCAATCCTGAGTTCTACATTGTTGATGAGCTTGGTACCTACTATGCAGCATTCAATGCAAACAGCCAGCTGTTTGCTGACAAGACGCCTGCTCAGGCAGCTTGCATGCGTCAGGCTTTCTCTCTCCTCATCGACCGTGATTACATCGTTGAGAACATCGGCCAGACAGGTCAGGTTGCTGCAAATGCTTATCTGCCTCTCGGCATGGCTGACGGCAACGGCGGCTTCTTCAAGACAGATGCTATTGAAGAAGGCTACTACGATCCGTATGCAATCAACAATGACTATGAAGGCACTGTTGCCAAGGCTATTGAGCTTCTGGAAGCAGCAGGCTACAAGTTTGAAAATGGTGTTCTCTCCAGTGAGACCCCGATCAATATTGAGTATCTCACCAACCAGAGCTCCGGCCACATTGCTATTGCTGAGTCCATGCAGCAGGACTTCGGTGCAATCGGCATCGAAATGACCATCCAGGTTCAGGACTGGAACGTCTTCCTCGAGGAGCGCAAACAGGGCAACTTTGACTTCGCTCGTGAAGGCTGGATTGCAGACTTCAACGACCCGATCAACATGCTCGAGATGTGGACCACTGTTTCCGGCAACAATGACTGCCAGTATGGCCGTTACGAAGGCTGGAACGCCTGATTCTATCGTTTAATAGAATAATCGATCAGCCCGGATATTTCCGGGCTGATTTTCATATTTACCTTATTGACAAAATGACAATACTCACAGGGAGGCAGCACAGTGTTTCTACGGAGTATTGTCATTTTGTCGTGGCAGAATATTGGATTTTGAGGATCAGCAGAGTTTTCTGCTTTGCAATAAAAGGTCTTTCATTTTATCCTGATATTCAGATTATATCCTATTACAGCCCCTACTATCCCACCGATAATATGAGAGAGATTCGATACATTGTTCTGAACGAAGAGCCCTTCCAAAACCTGCTGGCCGATGAAGATGACGGCAACAAGGATCACGGTAATCGGAATCTCACCTGCATTGAAACTGGTGAAAGAAGTCAGCAGTATAAATGCAAAGACAACACCGCTGGCACCGCAAAGAGCTACATTTTTGAAAAAGATGAAATTCACAAGGCCGGTCGCCAGTGCTGCAATTGCGAGTACGATGGTTATGTTTCTGCCACCGTATTTTATTGGTAATATGGGGTATATTCTGCTATTAGGTCCCATGCTTGAGGAAAAATACGGTGGCAGAAACATAATCATCGTGATCGCAACTGCAGCACTGGCGACCGGCCTTGTGAATTTCATCTTTTTCAAAAATGTAGCTCTTTGCGGTGCCAGCGGTGTTGTCTTT
>JAGCAN010000072.1 GCA_017652685.1 Oscillospiraceae bacterium | reverse complement strand
TGCGACGGCCGAATGCCTCTGTCTATCTTTCCCTCGTTATTGCGCAGATCTGGTTTCGTACAAAGAACCCATTATCGCGCACAAAGCCTTGTTCCCCCTCTGTCCTGTAACTTTCAACCTGATCAGAAATCATTTGTTATTCGCTATGAAACTTTCTATTATTGTTCCTGTCTACAATACAGCCGGATATCTTGAACAGTGCGTCAAGTCTCTTCTCGCACAGCCGATTCCGGAGAAAGACTATGAGATCCTTCTTGTGAACGATGGTTCTGTCGATCAGTCTCTCGATGTCATGCAGCGTTTTCTTCTTGAGAATCCGGATGTAATCGAGATCATCGATACCGAGAACGGGGGTCAGGGTCGTGCCCGGAATCTTGCCCTTGAAGTTGCCCAGGGGGATTATATCGGTTTTGCCGACAGTGATGACTGGGTGGCGGAAGATATGTATGCCCGCCTTCTGGAGGTTGCAGAAAAAGAAAATGCCGATATTGCGGTCTGTAACGCATACAGTGTTTCGGGCTCAGAAAAGGTTGTTATGAATGCCCGCCCCCAAGGGACAGATATCTCTGCTGCCGGTTCAGTCTGGAATAAGATTTTCCTACGGAGCCTGGTCGGGAGCATTCGTTTTCCGGAGGGTGTCTGGTATGAGGATTTTTCCTTCTCCGCCAAACTCCTGCTGTTATCGCGGAAAACGGTTTTTTTGGATGAACCGCTGTATTATTACCGAGCATCCCATCCATCTACCATGCGCAATCAGAATGCTGTTAAAAACCTTGACATTCTGACCGTGATGGATGATGTAGCCTCCTTTGCGGGCGAGAAGGGAAAGGATGCAGTTGAGTTTTTTATCATCAACCATATCCTTGTCGACGCCATTAAGCGTGTCAATCTCCAGAATAGTCTGGATAAAAAGAAAGTTATCCGTACTCTCCGTGACTATGTAAAGGCACATATACCGGATCTCGAAGCCTGTAAAGCTTATCAGGCGGAAACGCGGAACCGCCGCGTGATTATGAAGCTGAATTATAACGGACAGGAAAAGCTTTCTCAATTCATCCTGAAAGCCAAGTCTTCTGTTTCATAAAGAAAAAATAGCCCTCTGGGGCTATTTTCCTTTTATTCGATTATTCAGTTTCAGAACATTGTTCAATAGTATGTATTGCTTGTTTTGAATCAGGAAATGCAACAGCTTGTATTTTTTGCTCATGCTTTTAAAATACCTGTTTTGCTGATATGCAGGGAATCTTCCTTTCATATAGGCCAGCAGTTTTTCCTGTACCTCACTTTTCGGATCAATCAGGTTTACGCGGTCTGTTGAAGTAAGCAGCACGTTGTAAAATACGGAATATTCTAATTCATCCCGATATTGTTCGAATAATCCTTCCTTCTCGTAGAATCCAAGTAAATCATCTGCAGCCTCAAGGATTTCGAGATTCCTCGACGGATCTTTCCCGTGTGTAATGGAAGAAGGCTGCTGCCTGTAAAAATACCATTCCCTGTCAATATATCGCATTCTATGGCAGAACGGATAAAGTTTCGGGTTTGTGCGATAGTCCTCAAACCAGACGCGGCTGGGGTAATGGATAGAATGCTCTTCAAAAAGGACTCGCCGGAAGAGCTTGTTCGCTCTTGACGGCCGGTCGAACAGGACTTGTGGGTAGCTTTCAAGTGTGAAGACACCCTCTTCCCGGCTGCATCCCTTGTTAATTCCGATGATACTGCCATTGTCATTCACTTCCGTAAAATTAAAGAAGATGATATCGTCACCATGTCTGCAGGCTTCAAGCATTTCGTTTACTGCTTCCGGAGGAAGATAGTCGTCGCTGTCCAGAAAAGCAATGTATTCGCCACTGGCGGCGGCAATCCCGTTGTTGCTCGCAGCACCCAAACCCTGATTTTCCGTATGCACTACCCGTATCAGGTCAGGAAACCGTTTCCGGTATTCTTCCAGTATTTCAGGTGAGGTATCTGTCGAACCGTCATTCACACAGACGATCTCGTACCCCTCAACGCCCGGAAGGATCGCGGAATCCAGGCATTGCCTGAGGTATTTTTCCACATTGTAAACGGGTACCACAATACTCAGTGTCATCTTAATCCCACCACCCTGCTTTGCCCAATAACATCTTTACAAAATCTGAAATAAATTATATAATATCTCAGCTTTTCATGCAAGGATGTCTTCTCATCCGTTCCTATTTTTTTAGAAATCACGGTGAATGATATGAGTAAAGAAGAATTGATTGCAAAAAACAACAAAAGCACCTATGAATGGATTCAGTGCCTGATTGTTGCGCTTGCGGTCTGTGTTGTGCTGTTTCTGTTTTTTGTGCGTGTGATTGATGTCAAAGGGACATCAATGGTTCCGACGCTTCAGAATGCAGACAAGATGCTCGTTTCCGGTCTGTTTTACAAGCCGAAAGCGGGAGATATCGTTGTCTTTAAAAAGGATCAGTACAATCCCAATAAAGCCCTTGTAAAACGCGTCATTGCAACGGAAGGGCAGACGATTAATATGGATTTTGAAAACGGAGTTGTCTATGTCGACGGCGAACCCATTGAAGAGGATTATATCAACGACCTGACCCGCACAAAGCTTGATTTTATCGGCCCGCAGACTGTTCCGGAGGGCTGTGTTTTCTGTATGGGGGATAATCGCAATATGTCTACCGACAGCCGGAAGAAGGAAATCGGAATGATTGACAGCCGCCTGATTCTCGGAAAAGTATATATGGTGATTTTCCCAATTGATTCGTTCGGTTCTGTCTACTGATGCCGGATCCCGCTTATGAAAAGCTGAATATCCAGTGGTATCCGGGGCATATGACAAAAGCCCGCCGTATGATCGAAGAAAATATTTCTCTTGTCGATGCGGTGTGTGAAGTGCTGGATGCCCGCATCCCGTCTGCCAGTGCAAACCCGGATATCAGACGCCTTTCAGAAGGGAAGCCCCGTCTGGTGGTGCTCAACCGATGTGATCTTGCGGATCCTTCCGCTACGGCTCTCTGGCGTTGTACTCTGGAAGAATCCGGTGTTGCTGTCCTGGAGACGGACGCACGCTCCGGGAAGGGTGTGAATGCGTTCGTTCCGGCAGTGCGTCGGCTCCTTGCGGACAGGCGAAAAGCTTTTGAAGAGAAAGGGCAGGCAGGTCGTGCTCTTCGCATCATGATCCTTGGAATCCCGAATGTCGGGAAATCGACTCTGATCAACAAAATCGCAGGGCGGAAAGCAGCGCTTGCCTCTGACAGGCCTGGCGTCACTCGCGGCAAGCAGTGGATAGCTTTATCTGAAGGGATTGACCTTCTGGATACACCGGGTATTCTCTGGCCGAAGTTTGACAGCCAGGAAGTGGGAGAACTTCTGGCTGTCACCAGTGCTGTAAAGACGGAGGTTTTTGACACGGAAACACTGGCGGCAAATTTTATGCTTCGCCTGCGGGATCTTTACCCGGCGGCACTGCAGGAGAGATATAAAATCACTCCTTCATCGTCTTCTGACGGTTTTGAACTGCTGGAAGCAGCGGCGTTGAAAAGGGGCTTTTTGATTTCCCGCGGTGAAGCGGATCTTAACCGCATGGCGAATACGCTTCTCCGGGAGTATCATGAAGGAAAGCTTGGTCGGCTGACGCTCGAACGCCCGTGAGAGAAGGATAAATATGAGGGATAAGACGTACTATTCGGATGGGATTGCCAACGCCTGCGGGGTTGACGAAGCAGGCCGCGGCCCATTGGCAGGGCCGGTTTGTGCGGCTGCGTGTATCCTGCCTCCTGATTTTGAAATATCCGGTCTGGATGATTCAAAAAAGTTATCACCGCAAAAGCGGGAGGAACTCTATGATGTTATTATACAGACTGCGGTAAGTTACGGCATTGCATATGCATCCGTGGAGGAAATTGAAGCGTTCAATATTCTCAATGCGACATTCCTTGCGATGAACCGTGCCATTGAGCAGCTTTCACCGCAGCCTGCCCTGGCCCTGATTGACGGAAACCGCAACTCCGGTATACGGATTCCATCCCGCTGTGTTGTAAAAGGGGATTCTCTCTGTGCCGATATTGCAGCTGCCTCAGTCCTTGCCAAAGTGACGAGGGACCGTTATATGCTTGCTATGGCGGAGAAGTATCCACAGTACGGGTTTGATAAGCACAAGGGCTATGGTACCGCGCAGCATTATGCAGCCCTCCGTGCATACGGCCCCTGCCCGATTCATCGCCCCAGCTTTCTGAAGAAGATGCACTGATGGATAACAAAACAAACAAACAGAATCTCGGATCTTTTGGAGAAGATGCCGCTGCAGCCTTTCTGTCAAAGAAAGGCTTCACGATTCTTCAGCGCAATTTCTCCTGCCGTCTCGGCGAGATAGATCTCATCGCCTCGGAAGGGGAGTATCTTGCCTTTGTCGAAGTCAAACTTCGCAAAAATGCCGATTACGGGGAAGCAAAGGAGTTTGTCACGCTTTCCAAGCAGAAACGGATCATCCTTGCTGCCAAAATGTGGCTTTCCCGCCATCCGACCGAACTTCAGCCCCGTTTTGATGTTGTAGAAGTTTATACCCCGGACGGTCCTCACGGTAAGGTTTACCTCCGTCTCACTCGTGACGCCTTTTTCTGACTTTTCTGCTTGTTGTATCCTGTACCTCAGGAGGATTATTTATGTCGCTCTTTGCTATTGGGGATCTTCATCTTTCGTTTTCTGCTGATAAACCGATGGATGTTTTCGGCTCTGTCTGGAATAACCATCCGCAGAAGCTTATGGAAGGTTTTTCTGCTCTGACGGTGGAAGATACCTGTGTTCTATGCGGTGATCTGAGCTGGGGTATGAGGCTTGAGGACTGCCGAGAGGATTTCGCTTTCATCCATACACTGCCGGGGAAAAAAATCCTTGTCAAAGGCAATCACGATTACTGGTGGTCAACGGCAGCAAAAATCAACAGTTTTCTGCAGGAGAATGGTTTCTCGGATTTTTCTCTGCTCCATAATAACTGCATTCCTTTCGGGGAATATGCCCTTTGCGGAACAAGAGGCTGGTTTTATGAAGAAGAGAAAGGGGACGCACATGATCAAAAGCTGTTGGCCAGAGAAGTTCTTCGCCTGAAAGCCTCTCTGGATGCTGCCGGAGATCGAAAGAAGCTCGTCTTTCTACACTACCCTCCCATCACCAGAAACTATCGCTGTGAAGGTATTCTTTCTCTTCTTCAGGAATATGAAGTTCGATATTGTTTTTATGGTCATCTTCATGCCAAAAGCCATGCTGTCGCCTGGAATGGCTGGCATAACGGGACCTGTTTTCGCCTCATATCTGCCGATTTCCTGAATTTCAATCCACTCAGACTTGATACTTTTCTTCTTTGACTGATCTTAGTATCAGAAAGAATAGAAAAATTGTAGAAAATTACAAATTATGTTGACTTGATTACAAATTTGTGATACAATAATGGCTGAATTAATGAAAATCTTTCATTGAGGGCATCATGAACAGAAAAACAAATGCGGTTCTGATGGCAGTCATACTTTTTCTTGCTATTGTGCGTACTACGGCATTTGCCGATCAGCCTTCAGAAACCGTCTCCTATCAGTATAATGAAAACGGTAGTATCGAAGTCGTCACTGTTGAAACGGTTTTTCCGGATGGACTGCGCAAAACGACCATAACGATATTAGATCCTGTTTTTCAGCTTCCTGTTTCGGAAGATACCGTCATTTATTCGTCGGATGGCAGCAGAGAAACAGTAAATGTCACTTATACGCGGGATGAATTTGGCAATCTTCTGGAAAAGCTGTCTATAACAGTAGAACCGGACGGTTCAGAACTGAAAGATATTATCACCAACAACAGCTATGGCAGCAATACTTATCGGAGAACCGAATGCTTTGATAAATCCGGTACTCTCATGATGAGTGAGGAAATATCATATATTTACAGTCCTGAAAATATCCTCCGACGTTCTATAGAGTCATCCTATCAGCAGAACGGACACGATATTAAAACTGTTACAGCGTATGATGAAACTGGTGAAAAACCGATTGAATCCACAGTCGACTATTCTTATGCGGACGGCTCGTCAGGAACTGTAACGATGGTTTATAACAGCGAAGATTCTTATGACATTTCCGGGGAAGGCGCCGCTGTTCCAGAAGACAATTCATTGGAGAGCGGGGAAGTGCCTTCCACAGATTCAGTTTCTCTTGCTGTTAATTCAACTTCTGAGGAAACACGCTCTGAAGCATCTGCGTCTGTTTTATAAATCTGTATCATTCACTATCATTAAAAACAAAGCACAATCCATCCGTTGTCATTGTGATGACGGATGGATTTTTAGGAGTTTACAGTATTTGATTTCGTTTTTTTCGAGAAAAAGACAGATTAATCGTTGATTTTATGGATGGAATCTGTTATCATATCAAAACGGCATTTTAAGTATGAACAGGAGGAATCTGAAATGATTCTTAAGAATTCAGAGAAGAAAGACAACAACAGGCTTGAGTTTCAGGTAGAGTCAGACAATGCGGAGTTTGAGCAGGCAATCAGAAAAGCCTACCAGAAGAACAAGGGGCAGATCAATATCCCCGGTTTCCGCAGAGGCAAAGCTCCGCTGACCATCATCGAAGGAATGTATGGCCGTGAGGTGTTCTATCAGGATGCCCTCGATGAACTCGCTCAGCCTGCTTTTGATAAAGGCGTGGAAGAAGGCAAGGTCAATTTCATTGGGATGCCGTCAATTGTTTCGGCTGATGTCAGTGAAGAACGTACAGCGGTGTACACGTTTTCCGTTGAACTTTATCCTGAGGTTGAACTTGGACAGTATAAAGGCCTTGAGGTAGAAAAGGTTCCTGTGGAAGTTCCTGAGGAAGATGTTGACCGTGAGATTGAATCCGTCCGGAAGCGTAATGCACGCAAGCTGAGTGTGGAGGACCGGCAAGCACAGAAGGGTGATACTGCCAACATCGACTATGAAGGCTTCCTCGATGCGGAAAAGACGAATCCGTTTGATGGCGGTAAGGGAGAAAACCATGATCTTGAACTTGGTTCAGGTTCTTTTGTTCCCGGATTTGAAGATCAGGTGATCGGCATGACCGTCGGTGAGGAGAAGGACATCAACATCACCTTCCCTGAAAACTATGCGAAAGATCTTGCAGGAAAAGATGTTGTCTTCCATGTGAAGGTGAACAGCATCACTTATCCGGAGCTCCCGGAACCGGACGATGACTTTGCACAGGATGTTTCGGAGTTTGATACATTTAAGGAGTATAAGGCGAGTATACGCAAAAACCTCGAGGAACGCCGTGCAGACCAGGCAAAAGCCGCCTTCCGCAACGCAGCACTGGAGAAAGCATGCGAAAATCTGAAAGCAGATCTGCCCGAGACGATGGTGAAAGCACATATCGAGTCTATTATTCGTAATTTCGCCTCTAACTATGGCGTGAATGATCAGAATATGCAGGTGGAGACGCTTGCATCCATGCTTGGCATCGATGAAGAAGCCATGAAGACAGCAATCCGTCCCAACGCTGAGCGTGAGACAAAGCTGGAGCTTCTCGTTAATGCTATCATTGAAGCCGAGAAGATTGAAGGCACAGAGGAAGAGCTTGACGCCTATGTCGAGAAGATCTCCGGTTCTGTCGGAGCTTCTGCCGATGAGATCAGAAAGTATTTCGGAAAAGACTATATTCTTTCCGAGTTCAAAAAAGAAAAGGCGATGGACATTATAGCGGATTCCGCCGTTGCGGTTGATCCTGCTCCGGTCGAGGCTGTAGAAGAGCCTGCGGAGGAAGAGAAAGCTGCTTCTGAGAAGAAAGAAACCGAAGAGGAAGCCGAATGAGCCTTGTCCCGTATGTCGTGGAACAGACGAGCCGCGGAGAGCGCTCGTATGATATTTTTTCCCGGCTTCTGAATGATCGGATTATAATTCTCTCCGAAGAAGTAAACGATGTGACGGCAAGCCTTGTGGTTGCGCAACTTCTCTATCTGGAAGCCGAAGACCCGGATAAAGATATCCAGTTTTATATCAACAGTCCGGGAGGCAGTGTAACTGCGGGTATGGCGATCTACGATACCATGCAGTATATCAAGCCGGACGTCTCAACTATTTGTGTCGGGCTGGCTGCTTCCATGGGGGCGTTTCTGCTCTCATCCGGTGCTAAAGGGAAGCGCATTGCGCTGCCGAATGCCGAGATCATGATTCATCAGCCGTCCGGCGGAAGTCAGGGTCAGGCTACGGATATCCAGATCCAGGCAGAGCACATCCTGAAGATTAAAAGCAGGCTTAATGAGATCCTTGCCCGGAATACCGGTAAAAGTGTGGAGCAGGTCGCGATTGACTGTGAACGTGACCATTTCATGTCAGCCGAGGAAGCCCTGGATTATGGGCTCATTGACAAGGTCATTTACAAGCGCTGATTTCTGGGGGGAACTTCTGTTCCCCCTTTCATTTAGGAGTTTCAAATGGCAAAAAACGAACCAAAACAGATCAGGTGTTCTTTCTGCGGCAGACCGCAGTCTCTTGCCGGCAGGCTGATCGCTGGCAACGGAGCGTATATCTGTGACGAATGCATCAGAATGTGTATGGAGATCGTTGCGGATTCCGGGAAGAGCGATCCTGAAAATAAAAATCAGACTGCAGATTTCAATCTGGAAAGGCTTCCCAAACCTACTCAGATCAAGGAAAAGCTGGATCAGTATGTGATCGGGCAGGATAAGGCAAAAAAAGTCCTCTCTGTGGCAGTCTATAACCATTATAAGCGTATTTTCAACGGAATGTCCGGAGATGATGTGGAATTGCAGAAGAGCAATGTCCTTCTCATCGGAAGCACGGGATCGGGGAAAACCCTGCTTGCGCAGACGCTTGCCAAAATGCTGGATGTACCATTCGCGATTGCCGATGCGACAACACTTACCGAAGCAGGCTATGTTGGGGAAGATGTGGAAAATATTCTTCTCAGGCTTATCCAGGCTGCTGACTTTGATATTCAGCGTGCCGAACGCGGAATCATCTACGTCGATGAGATTGACAAGATTTCCCGCAAGAGTGAAAATACGTCTATTACGCGGGATGTTTCCGGAGAAGGGGTACAGCAGGCTCTGCTGAAAATCATTGAAGGAACGGTTTCAAATGTTCCGCCAAACGGGGGAAGGAAGCATCCGAATCAGGAATTTATCCAGATCAATACTTCAAATATTCTTTTTATCTGTGGCGGCGCATTCGACGGACTGGAGAAAATCATTGCTCGGCGATCCAGTAAAAAATCCATTGGGTTTGAATCGGATATTCGCGGGGAAGCTGACCGGGATATTGGAGAACTGCTTTCCATGGTCCGGCAGGACGATTTGCTTAAGTTCGGTATTATTCCCGAGCTGATCGGCCGTCTCCCTGTCATTGCGACACTGCAGTCTCTCGACAGGGAAGATCTTGTGCGGATTCTGACCGAACCGAAGAACTCTATGGTGCGGCAGTATAAAAAGCTCCTGTCTTATGACGGGATCGATCTGGAATTCGAACCGGAGGCTCTTGAGCTGATTGCCGACAGGGCAATTGAACTGAAGATCGGAGCACGCGGCCTTCGCAGTGTTGTGGAGAGCATCATGAATGATATCATGTTTGAAGCGCCTTCCGATCCCACACTCGGAAAAGTGGTTGTAACTGCTGATGGGATCCGCAACCATACAGGCCCGGAAATGATACGGATCGGTGAAGAATAATGGAAGAAGTAAAACACGAAGATCATCCGGTGGTTGATGTTAAACAGAATCGGGTTTCAGTTCCGATGATTGCTCTGCGCGGTCCGAGTATCTTTCCTCAGATGCTGCTGACGCTGGATATTGAACGCAGAGTATCTGTTGCTGCTTTAAACAATGCCAACCGGTTTGAAAGAACGGTTTTTATCGCAGCACAGAGAGATCCGCTGGTCGATATTCCTGAAGAAAAGGATCTCTACCGCATCGGTGTGGTTTGCAGAATCCGCCAGCTGCTCCAGCAGCCAGGTGCTTCTGTTTGCCGTGTCATGCTGGAAGGGCTCTATCGTGCTTCAGCGGAGGAGATGCACCTTGATCCGAAGGGATATACTGCCGTCCTAGTACCGCTGGAAGATCTTCCGGAACGGATCAGCGAGACGCGGAAAGAAGCTTTGATTCGCACCAGTGTCTCCCTGTATCAGGAGTATCTTCAGCTCAGCGGAGAATTCAACCCTGATCAGCTTCTGACTCTATTCAGTAATTCCACTCCTTCCTATATTTCCGATTTTCTTGCCCAGAATGTGATGCTCACGCCTTTCGAAAAGCAGCATCTGCTGGAAGAGCTGCATCCCTGCAGGCGGCTGATGGATATCAACCGCTACCTGGGCCATGAGCTGGACATTATGAACATCGAGAAGGAACTGAACGACGCCGCAATCGAGTCCATGAATCGAGGGCAGAGAGAGTACTATCTTCGTGAGGAACTTAAGGCAATCCAGTCTGAACTCGGCGAAGACGGAGCGGATGAGCTTGATGAGTATCAGAAGAAAATTGATGCACTTCCCGTTTCTGACGAGGTCAAGACCAAACTTCGCAAGGAGCTTTCGCATCTTTCCAAGCAGCCTTTCGGATCCTCTGAAGGGGCTGTCATTCGCACTTATCTGGATACCTGTCTGGAACTGCCCTGGGGAAAATACACGAAAGAGACTGTGGACATCAAAAAGGCCCGCAGCATTCTGGACAGGGACCATTACGGCCTGGAAAAGGTTAAAGAGCGTATTCTGGAGTATCTTGCTGTCAAACAGCTTTCCCCGGAAATTAAAGGCGGTCTGCTATGCCTTTCCGGAGCACCTGGTACAGGAAAAACGAGCATTGCCATGAGTGTCGCCAAAGCTACGAACCGTAAGCTGGTGCGTATTTCTCTCGGCGGTGTGCATGATGAGGCGGATATTCGCGGGCATCGAAAGACCTATATCGGTTCCATGCCCGGCAGGATTATCAATGCCATTGTGCAGGCAGGATCGAGCAATCCTCTTGTCGTTCTTGATGAAATCGACAAGCTCGGCTCCGATTATCGGGGTGATCCTGCAGCAGCCCTGCTGGAAGTGCTGGATCCGGAGCAAAATTCCTCCTTCCGGGATCATTTTCTGGAGATCCCTTTTGACCTTTCGCATGTTTTCTTTATTACAACAGCCAATAACACCACAACCATTCCGCGAGCGCTGCTTGACAGAATGGAGGTTATTGAGCTGCCCAGTTATACCGATGAGGAAAAACTGCAGATTGCCAAAAAGCATTTGCTTCCAAAGCAGCGCAGAAAACACGGACTTTCAGCTGCCCAGCTCAAGGTTCGGGATGATGCAATTCGCAGTCTGATCCCTGCGTATACGAGGGAGTCCGGTGTGCGCGTCCTGGAACGGGAGCTGGCCGCAATCTGCCGTAAAGCCGCCGGAGGCATTGCAGAGAATAAATTTACCTCTCTTACGGTTAAGCCGGATAATCTTGCAGAACTTCTCGGTCCTGTCCGGTTCAAAGCTGATGAGCAGAGAAAGAAGGACACCGTAGGCCTGGTACGCGGTCTGGCGTGGACATCTGTCGGTGGGGAAGTACTTGATGTAGAAGTAGCTGTAGTGGACGGTAATGGCAAACTGGAACTGACCGGTAATCTGGGCGATGTCATGAAGGAATCCGCCAAAGCCGCTATTACCTGTATCCGCAGCAGAGCTGTACAGCTGGGAATTGAGCCGGAGTTCTATAATAAAAAGGATATTCATATCCATTTCCCGGAGGGTGCCGTCCCGAAAGACGGGCCTTCAGCCGGAATCACAATGACAGTAGCTATCATCTCAGCCCTGACTGGCAAACCGGTGCGTCACGATGTGGCAATGACGGGAGAGATCACGCTGCGTGGCCGAGTACTTGCCATCGGTGGCCTGCGTGAAAAAACAATGGCAGCGCTGCGTAACAGCGTCAGCACTGTGATTCTTCCGGCAGACAATGAATCAGATCTGGAGGAGATCGATCCGCTTGTACGTTCAAAACTATCCTTCAAACCGGTCAGCAGTATTGATGAGGTGATTCCTGCTGCACTGGCAGAGGTTCCGTGATGGCTGCATTGAATACCAGTCGGGTTGAATTCATACGTTCGGCTGCAAGCCCGGAACAGTTTATCCGTTCTTCTGTACCGGCTGTTGTCTTTGCAGGCAAGTCGAATGTAGGCAAGTCCTCCGTCATCAATCGTATCCTGAACCGGAAGAACTTTGCCCGTACCGGGAGTATGCCCGGAAAAACCGTCCATATTAACTATTTTCTGATTGATGGAAAGATTTATTTCCTTGATCTTCCTGGATATGGATTTGCCAGTGTTTCGCGCGTGGAAAAGGAGCGCTGGAGTGTTTTGATGGAACGGTTTTTCACCGAGAAGGATCTTTACAGTTTCGGGATCCTGATTGTAGATGCAAGGCACGAACCCACAAAGGATGATATCGGTATGGCGGCATTGTTTCACAGAGCAGACGTTCCGTATCTGGTTCTTGCTAATAAGATCGACAAACTGAAGAGCAGTGAGATTGAGCGGAACCTGGAGGGTATCCGTCAGACGCTGGATCTCGGAGAAGCCGTTCCGTTGCTCCCGTTTTCTGCAGTAAACGGGCAGGGGAAAGATCTTCTCCTCTCGTATCTTACGAAACTTCTTTAGTTTCTGCAGAGCAGAGACACAAGTTTGTGTGCTCTGCTCTTGTTTTTTGCTCCTGAATTTGCTAAAATACACTCAGTACGTCCGGGGAGGGAGAAATAATCAGTATTGTACAGGATATCTGGGAAGGATTTGACTTTTCTTACCTTCTGAGCATTCTTCTGTCGGTTGTTCCCTCTCTGGTGTGCATTACGCTCCATGAACTTGGGCACGGATTCGTTGCCTGGAAGTTGGGGGACGATACAGCCTATCGGGCCGGCCGTCTCACACTGAATCCGCTGAAGCATATCGATGTGACGGGGCTTCTGATGATGGTTTGCTTCCGCTTCGGCTGGGCAAAGCCGGTTCCCGTGAATATGTACAGGTTCCGGAATCCCAGAAAGGGAATGGCGGTAACGGCTCTTGCCGGCCCGGTCACAAACTTTCTGTTGGCTTTTGTGTTCATGGTTTTTTACGGGCTGCTGATGCATCCCCTCAGCGGGACGGATGCGGGGCTTTACTTTCTTCGGATGCTTTCGCTGGGAGCATATATCAGCACGGGCCTCGGTATTTTTAACCTGATTCCAATTCCACCGCTGGACGGTTCAAAGATTCTCCTTTCGGTACTGAATGACGAGAATTATGCAAAGCTGATGCGGTATGAACGATACGGTATGCTCCTTTTGATTGCTCTGGTTGCTACTGGAATTCTCGGCAGGCCACTCTCCGCGGTGATTTCAACGGTATACAGTAAGATGCTGGTACCGGTTGCGCTCGGCACAGAGGAACTTGTGCACCATCTTTTTTACAGGTGATCGATCTCTATGGATGATCCAAGCTTTTATCTGGAAGGCGTTTTGCGGGAGAAGGATGAGCTGAAGGACTTTGAAGGTCCTCTCAGCCTGATTCTTATGCTTCTGCAGAAGAATAAAATTGAGATCCGGGATATCCGGGTCTCCGATATCCTTGATCAGTATCTGGAATATCTCGCGAAAATGCAGGAAATGGATCTGGAAGTTACAAGCGAGTTCGTACGTATGGCTTCCTATCTCCTTTATATCAAGACGAAAACACTCTTATCCGGTGAGGAGGAGATTTCTGAGCTGGAAGCTCTTATGGAATCTCTGGAAGCGCTCAGATGCCGGGATGCGCTCACGGCGGTTCGTGAAGCAGCTCCTCTCCTCGGAGAGGCCTATCGGCAGGGTGTGCTGTTATACTCCCGTGCACCGGAACCGGCACCTCCCTCGGCTGCAGACTATCCTTATTTCCACAGACCGGTTGAACTGCTGACAGCGTTGCTCCACCTTTTTATCTCTACTGAGGAGAAGCCGCCCGAACTGACACAGATCACACAGGCAATGCCCCAGCACATTGTTTACAGCATCCGCACCAAAAGCCGGCAGATTCTTGACAGGCTCAGACTGCGCAATATCAGCCTCAACGAGCTTTATGCTGAATGCCGCTCCCGATCTGAGTTGGTTGCAACATTTATCTCAGTGCTGGAGCTGTGTAATATGGGCAGCCTTTTTGTTTCTGTTTCCCGCCATGGGGATGGCTATGATCTTTCCTTTGCCGGCGGTGATATTGACGAAATACTGGAACAGATTGAAGAATCATGATGACAAACTATTGTTCTGCACTTGAAGCTATCCTTTTTGCTGCCGGGGAACCAGTCCCCATCAGCAGAATTTCGCTCGTTCTCGGTATTCCTGACGAAACCGTTGAGGAAGCGGCCAGAGAACTGGAAAATATATTCCGGGAAGCAAATCACGCTATTTCCGTGATTCGGATCTCGGATAAGCTCCAACTCTGTTCTTCTCCGGAATATGCTCCTGTCATTACAAAGATTCTGGAACAGCGAAAACCTCCGTCTCTTTCACCGGCTGCGTTGGAAACACTTGCAGTTGTGGCTTACTATCAGCCTGTAACATCGGCATACATCAGCCGCATCAGGGGAGTGGACAGTTCTTACACTGTCGCTTCTCTCATGGAAAAAGGGCTTATAGAGGGGAAAGGACGGATGGAAGCACCCGGCAGGCCCACTCTGTACGGGACGACAGATCTCTTCCTGCGTACCATGCAGATCAGCAGCCTTTCCGATTTGCCACCTTTGCCTGAGATTGCTTCCGTGGAAGGCATTGCCAAACTGCAGCAGGCGATTGATGCACTGCAACAGCAGGAGACACAGCTGCAGGTGCAGCAGATTACAATGTCCGGGCTTTAATCGCCTGGCTCGTTGTGCTGAGGCTGTGATAGAAAACGAACCGGGAAAAGGCATTTCCGTACCCGGAGGAAATGGGGTGAAAACCGTTTGCTTGCCCTGAAAATAATAGGGATTCTTGTGCTGATCATTTTCCTCATCTGCCAGATCCGCATCGGCGCGGATATCAGCTTTGTGGACAAAAAGCTGAAAATCTCCGTTAAGCTTTGCGGGCTGCTTTTACAGATTTATCCGCGTAAAAACAACCGGGAAAAGAAGCCGAAACAGGAAAAACCGATAGAACAGAAGGAGAAGCCAGAAAAAGAAAAGAAGCCGAAACAGAAGAAGCCGAAAAAGGAAAAGAAGGGCCCCGGTTTGATAATCAGTGGTGATGAGATTACTGAATTGCTGAAAAAAGTTCTGAATGGTCTCAGCAAATTTACGGCCGGCTTCCATGTAGATCGTTTTCTGCTCCACTGGGTTGCTGCCGGAAAAGACCCGTGTGATACAGCCCGTCTGTTCGGTGTCGTCAATGCAGTTCTATCTGCTCTCGCACCGTATTGCGCGGAGCGGTTCCACTGCCGCAATACTGATGTGCGGACGAATATTGATTTCACAGTCGAAGAGATGACGCTGGATTTCGGTATTGCTGTTGTCCTCCGGATCGGAGCTGTTTTCTCCATGCTCTTTACGATCCTCTTCGGCGTTATCGATATTCTCATCAGAAACAGGTTTTACTGGGCAAAACTCAAACGTACGGATCCCGAGGAATACGAGTTTCAGATCGAAAATCCGGGTCTTGTTACCAGGCTGATCCGTTCCGCACTGGAGAAGAAAAATGCTTCCGATACGGAATCCGAAGAACCTTCCGATGCTGGAGACGATATCTTGCTATCGGCTTCCCAGCCCCAGGACGATAGAAACCTTCAAACTGAACAGGAAAGGAAACCAACAAATGGAGAATGAAAAAGTAAACCCGATTGGTGAACTCATGCAGACGACGATGGAGAATGTAAGGAATATTCTCCAGGTAGACACGGTAGTCGGCGATCCGATTGTCACACCTGACGGCATTACCCTCGTGCCGATTTCTAAAATCAGCATTGGGTTTGGCGGTGGAGGAGTGGAATTCGGTCCCAAGCGGAAGGATGGCCCACAGCCCTATGGGGGTGGAAATGCGACCGGTGTAAAGATTGAACCGTTCGGTTTCCTTGTCATTAAGGATGGTGTTGTTCGCATGATCAATGTCACGCCACCCGCAAATAATACAGTAGACAGGATCATTGATCTTGTTCCGCAGGTGATGGATCGGGTGGATGCTTTCATCACCAAACAGAAGGAAGAGTGACCTGACCATCTCCAGATCCGGCAATACCTGATTGCCGGATCTGCTGTTAAAAGGAAGCAGTACCATGCAGGAACGCCTACAGAAAATCATATCCGCCTCCGGGCTGATGTCACGCCGGGCTGCCGAACAGCTTATCCTGGCGGGAAAGGTGAGCGTTAACGGTGTTAGGGCGGAGCTCGGCTGTAAAGCTGATCCGAAGGAGGATAATATTGTCGTTAACGGACGTCCTCTACTCTCAACGGAGAAGCGTATTACCATAATGCTGAATAAGCCGGCAGGGGTTGTAACAACGCTTCATGATGAGAAGGATCGTCCTTCCGTTGCCTCTCTGGTACAGAGCGTACATGCACGGATCTATCCGGTCGGCAGGCTGGATCAGTATTCCGAAGGTCTTCTTCTGCTCACCAATGACGGGGAACTGGCCAACGCACTGATGCATCCGACCTCAAAAATACCGAAGACCTATCTGCTGCGTGTTCGTGGCACGGATCTGAAGAGAGAAGTTGATACGATCTCCAGCCCGATCGATATAGACGGAAGAAGCACTTCTCCTGCACAGGTGAAGCTTCTTTCCATCAGCGGGCAGGAGGCGGAGTGCCTTGTGACCATCCATGAAGGACGCAACCGTCAGATCCGCAGGCTCTGTGAACGTGCTGGCCTCAGGGTACTTTTGCTACGCCGTGTGAGTGAGGGGCCTTTGTCTCTCGGCACTCTTGCACCTGGTTGCTGGCGTTTTCTAACAGAAGAAGAACTGTCAAATCTGCGTGCTGCTGTACAGGCGGGAGGAAAATCGTGAAGCAGATAGCGCAATGCGATCTTGTTGTAATCGGCGGTGGAGCCTCTGGCCTGATGGCTGCCTGCCAGGCAGCAATGGGCGGCTGCAGTGTGTTGATACTTGATGCAAACCGTCAGCTTGGAAGAAAACTCCGCATCACCGGCAAAGGCCGCTGCAATCTGACCAACAACTGTTCCGTTTCCACATTTATGCAGAATATCCCTGGCGATGGCAGATTCCTCTACAGTGCGGTTAATCGCTTTTCTCCGCAGGATGTTATGGCTTTCTTCGAGGCTAACGGTGTCCCACTGAAGACGGAACGCGGAGCACGGGTATTCCCATGTTCCGACCATGCGGATGATATTGCCGATTGTCTTGTCCGTCTTTGTGAGCTTTACGGTGTAAAACGCCTGAAAACGCGTGCTGACAGTGTTCTGCTTTCGGAGGGAGCAGTCTCCGGTGTGCATACCGGAGAAGGGATGATTTCCTGCCGGGCAGCCTGCCTCTGTACGGGAGGTCTCTCTTATCCGCTCACAGGATCTGACGGGAGTGGTTACAGGATTGCGCAGTCGCTCGGGCATACGCTGGTTCAGCCGCGCCCGTCCCTTGTTCCGCTGGAAAGTGATGATGCTTTCTGCCGTGAATTGCAGGGATTCAGCCTGAAAAATGTCACGCTCCGAGCCTATGAAGACGACTCTCTGATCTTTCAGGAGCTCGGAGAAATGTTGTTTACACATTTCGGCGTCTCCGGGCCACTTGTGCTTTCGGCAAGTGCGCACATGCGTCGGTTCCCGGCTTCTGTCTATCGGCTGGAGATCGATTTCAAGCCCGGCATGGATGCGGAGAAGCTGGACGCCCGTATACTGCGGGATTTTGCAGCCCAGCCGAATCGTTCCCTTCGGAATATAATGACAGGCCTGACTGGATATTCCTTGGCGCCTGTCGTGCTTTCCATTACCGGAGTGGACGGGATGACGCCTGTGCATGCTGTTACCCGCAACCAGCGCAGTGCACTGGTAAAGATTTTAAAGGCTTTCCCGGTCACGATTTCTGGTACTCGTCCGGTCGATGAGGCTATTGTTACCTCGGGTGGAATCAGTACGAAAGAAGTCAATCCGCGCACTATGGAATCCAAAATTGTTCCCGGTCTCTATTTCGCTGGGGAAGTGCTTGATCTGGATGCCTATACTGGTGGCTTTAATCTTCAGATTGCCTGGTGTACAGCATTTACTGCTGCGAACGCTGTTACAAAAAGCTTAATGTCTTGAAATACAGCTGAATATTAAAAAATTTAAAGGATACTGTCATGAATCAGAAACACTATTCTATCGCTGTAGATGGCCCTTCTGGTGCAGGGAAAAGCTCCCTCTCAAAGAAAATCAGCGCTGCCTACCATTTTGTCTATCTGGATACGGGTGCCATATACCGGACTGTCGGGCTGGCAGCAGGAAGAGCCGGAATCGATCGCCGCTCAGAGCAGGATCTGGCTGCCATTCTGCCAGACCTTAAAATTGAAATACGCTATGACAATGCCGGGCTCCAGCGCATGATTCTTAATGGTGAGGATGTGAGCGAAGCCATTCGAATGCCTGAGATATCCCTTTATGCTTCGGATGTTTCTGCGCTTCCTGTCTGCCGTGCCTATCTGCTGGAAATGCAGCGCAGATTTGCACGGGAGTATAATGTGATTCTCGATGGGCGTGATATCGGTACGGTGGTACTTCCTGATGCTGATCTCAAGATTTATCTGACAGCCAGCAGTGACGCCCGTGCAAAGCGTCGTCTGAAGGAACTGCTGGAGAAAGGTGTTGACACAACTTTTGACGAGGTTTTGAAAGATATCGAGCTGCGTGATTTTCAGGATACAACGCGGGAAATTGCACCGCTTCGGCAGGCCGAAGATGCTGTTCTTGTGGATACCAGCGAGCTGGACTTTGATCAGAGTTTTGAAGTACTCTGCTCGGTGATCGAAGAAAACCTGCCCGTCCGACGGGAGTCGGAGGCATGAAGCAGCTCATCGTTGCCGACAGTGCCGGCTTCTGCTTTGGAGTTCGCCGTTCGGTTGAGATGGCTGAAGCAGTGCTTGCCCGGTTCGGCAGCTGCCTGAGCTTTGGAGAGCTGATCCACAATGACGACGTAGTCTCTGTTCTGAAGGAAAAAGGGATGCGTGTGATTTCTTCTCCGGCTGAGGTGAGTAGCGGGGACAGAGTTATCATCCGTGCACACGGTGTTTCAAGGGCTGTGATTGATTCTCTCGAAGCCGCCGGAGCCGAAATAGTGGATGCCACCTGCCCGCGTGTCAAGCACATTCACCGCATTGTCAGCAGAGCGGCCGAAGAAGGGCAGTATGTCCTTGTCGTCGGGATGCGCAATCATCCCGAAGTAGAAGCAATCTGCGGCTGGTGCGGTGCCTGCTCGGTGATTGAAAGTGAGGAGGAAGCTTCTGGCTGGGCACAGTTGCATCCTGATCTGGTTGATCAGCCGATCTGTGTTGTCGTACAGACCACACAGACCCAAAGGTTTTTCAAGAATTGTGTAAATTCTTTAAAAAAAAGATGTACAAATCTGCAAATATTTGATACAATGTGTTTTGCTACGTTCACGAGGCAGAATGAAGCGGCAGAGCTTGCCGCCCGTTGTGACGCTATGGTTGTCATCGGGGGAAAGCACAGTGCAAACAGTCTTCACCTTGCGCAGATTTGTCAGGAAGTGTGTCCGAATGTTCAGTTTATTGAGCGGGCGGCAGAGCTTGACCTGGCAAAACTGGCGGAGTGTGATACGGTCGGGTTAACTGCCGGGGCATCAACGCCGTCGTGGATAATTAAGGAGGTAAGAAAAGCCATGGATGAATTGAAGGTTGAAGAAACCATCGCAGTTGAAGAAGCAACTGAAGCAACAGCAACAGAAGAAAAAGCACCTGAAGCAGCAGCACCTGCAACAGAAACACCGGCAGAGGAAGTCTCTTTTGATGCAATGCTGGAAGAGAGCCTTAAATCAATATATAACGGAGAGAAGGTCACAGGCGTCGTCACGGGTATCAGCGGTACTGAAGTTACGGTTGATCTCGGCATGAAGTACACTGGCTTCATCCCGACAACTGATTTTACAGACGCCGGTGAAAAGGTAGAAGACAGCGTAAAGCTTGGTGACGAGATAGAAGCTCTTGTTGTGAGAGTGAATGACGTTGAAGGCACTGCGATGCTCTCCAAAAAGCGTCTTGATAACATTAAGTTTTGGGATGATGTTGAAGCAGCAGCCGAAAGCGGCTCTGTGGTGGAAGGTACCGTTACCGAAACCAATAAGGGTGGCGTTGTTGTCAATGTAAGAGGTGTGCGCGTATTTGTTCCTGCCTCTCAGACCGACCTTCCCCGGGAAGCCGAGCTCGGTCAGCTCCTGAAGAATACCGTGAAGCTCAAAATCACCGAAGTGAATAAAGCACGTAAACGTGTTGTCGGTTCGATCCGCCGTGCAGCTGCAGCGGAACGCCACGCTATGAGAGAAGAGCTCTGGAATACCATAGAAGTTGGGAAGCGCTATAAAGGCGTTGTCAAGTCTCTCACCAGCTATGGCGCTTTTGTGGATATCGGCGGTGTTGACGGTATGGTCCATGTATCTGAGCTGAGCTGGGGCAGAATCCACAATCCCGCGGAAGTCGTCAAAGTCGGCGACGAGCTGGAAGTTTATGTCATCGGTTTTGACAAGGATGCCCATAGAATTTCTCTTGGCTTCAAGGATCCGGAAGCCAACCCCTGGAAGCTCTTTACCGATCGGTACAGCGTCGGTGACGTTGCATCTGTCAAAATTGTCAAGCTTATGCAGTTCGGAGCTTTTGCTGAGGTTCTACCCGGTGTTGACGGCCTGATTCACATCTCTCAGGTAGCGGATCATCGTATTGCAAAGGTTGACGATGTTCTCCACGTTGGTGATGTTGTTGATGCCAAGATTACTGCCATTGATAACGAAAACCAGAAGATTTCCCTCTCCATCCGTGCCCTTCTCGAGCCGGAAGCCCCCGTTGAAGAGGCTGCCGAAGAGGAAGAGGCTGCAGAAGAAATTCCCGCAGAGGAAGCTGCTCCTGCGGAAGAGTAATCTTCTAAAGATAAATCATTTTCCGATACAGGTAAACAAAAACCCGCTGAATTGCTTCAGCGGGTTTTTAGGTAAGACAAGGAATAAATGCGTCTGAAAAATGCCGGTGGTGGGACTCGAACCCACACGGTGTTGCCACCAACGGATTTTGAGTCCGTCACGTCTACCATTCCATCACACCGGCGTTTAACTTTACAAAGTATATCTCATTTCAACAAAAAAAGCAAGAAGAATTGAGAGGAATTCAGAATATGCTTGGAGTTATAGTCAATACTATCGCCGTCATTATCGGCAGTACGGTTGGTTTAATCTTCAAAAAAGGAATCCCTGAACGCTTTTCCAGCGCTATCATGACGGGTATAGCCCTCTGCACAGTATATATCGGTATCAGCGGAGCACTGAAAGGGGAGAATACCATTGTACTAATCCTTTCCATGGTGCTTGGGGCAATAACGGGTACGCTACTCGATATCGACGGCTTTCTTTCCCGATTGGGTGGAGTTGTGGAAAAGAAATTCTCCAGACCCGGTGAGCAGTCCGGTATTGCACAGGCTTTTGTAACTGCGAGTCTCCTTTTCTGTGTCGGCGCGATGACAATTGTAGGCTCTCTCACGGCGGGCCTTACAGGCGATAATGAAATGCTTTTTACCAAGTCTGTCCTTGACCTGATCTCCTCCAGCATGCTCTCTGTCAGCCTCGGTATCGGAGTTCTCTTCTCAGCCGCATTTGTATTCGTCTTTCAGGGAGCCATTGCTCTCTGTGCAGGTCTTCTGGAAGGTGTTCTGACGACAGATGCTATCAATGAAATCATCTGTTCCGGCTCTCTATTGATTCTTGCACTCGGGCTCAATATGCTTGGCATCACAAAAATCAAGGTTGCCAATTATCTCCCTGCTTTTTTCTTTGCTCCGCTGGTACTTCGCCTGGTCAGTCTGATTCCCGGGATTTAATATATTATTAGCACTCGAATAGCAAGAGTGCTAATGTTCATAAACTGTTCATAATATATGCTATATTTATTCAAAATTGTATGATATCTTATATACACGCTGATACGAGAAATGTTTTTCTGATTTCATGATCAACGCAATGAATTGTGTATATTAATAATTTTGGAGGTATAGAGTATTATGTTCGAACTGATTCCTTTCGATCGCAGAATGCACCGCGTTTCCAATTATGACCCTTTCCGCGAGATGGATGAACTATTTAACAACGCATCCAGAAATATCGCAAATCCTTTTGCAACGGATGTTATAGACAATGGAGACTCTTTTGAACTGAACGCTGAACTTCCCGGTTTTAAAAAGGAAGATATTAACCTCAGCGTCGAAAACGACTGTCTGACGATTTCTGCCGAACGTAAGTTGAATAAGGAAGAAAAGGTTCCCAACTTCATTAAACGTGAGCGGTTTTATGGTTCCTACAGCAGAAGTTTCGACCTTACCGGCATCGATGTTGATAAGATTTCAGCTTCATATATCGACGGAGTCCTGAAACTCGTTCTTCCGAAAGAAGCAGAGGAGGTTCCTGTCACTCGTTCCATTACGATTCATTAATCCAATTCCTGTCTATCGAAGGCCGGCTTGCAGCCGGCCCTTTTTTTTTGTATAATGTAAAAAAAGGAAAGGATCCCACGTCTATGTACATCGATACGCATGCTCACTATGATGATAAAGCATTTGATACGGATCGGAACGAGTTGCTCTCTCTACTTCCTGCATATGGTGTTGAGGCAATAATTGATCCGGGTTGTAATCTTTCAAGTTCTATGCAGGCTCGCTCCCTTGCTGAAGCTTTCCCTCATGTTTATTTTGCCGCTGGCATTCATCCGGAGGAGCTTACCGATTTACCGGATGACTGGCTTTCTCAAATTACCCGGATTGCCGACAGTACAAAATGTGTCGCTATAGGGGAAATTGGATTGGATTATTATTGGGATGCCTCTGAGAAGGAGCTGCAAAAGCAGGTTTTTGAAGCACAGCTGAAGATCGCACATTCATTGAATCTTCCCGTTATCATCCATGATCGGGAAGCTCATGGAGACTGTTTTGAAATTATCTCAAGACACAGAGAAAACAGGGGAGTGTTCCATTGCTATTCCGGCAGTGCTGAGATGGCATCTGAACTTCTTAAAATGGGCTGGTATCTCGGATTTGACGGACCCATAACATACAAAAATGCCCGCAAGGCAGTTGAGGTTCTTTCTCTTACCCCGCTCGATAAAATCCTGATCGAAACGGATTCACCTTACCTCAGCCCCATTCCTGTACGTGGAAAAAGAAACGACTCACGAAATCTTCGCTTTATCGTGGAAAAAATTGCTGAAGTAAAAGGATTGTCTGTTGAGGAAATAGTCTCTGCCACTTCCCAGAATGCAAAGATGCTTTTTCAATTGGCGTAGAGGAGAATGATTTGCTGAGAAGACCTGGATCTATACAAAACCGACTTTGTGTCCGGATACTGCTTCAAAATGATAGGCAACGATTCCCAGGTCTACTTTGGTAAAGCTTCCGATTCCCTTTATCCGTGCTACAACCTTTTCGTTGAAGCAAACAAACTGAAATTTCTGTTGATTCATTGCAGTCGGAGCTTTCAGTGCGGCTTCCACACCTTCCTGAAACCATTCCGGCTGGGAATCGGCAATGGATACCACTTCAGAATATTTTTTGCTTTTATGGGGTATTCCTGCGGTCTCTCCATATCCCAGTGCAATCACCATGCATAGTGTTTCGCCGTCAGGAATCAGCTTTTTTACGAGCTTCTTATTGAATGTAAGCGCGGCCCAACAGGTGTTCAAACCGAGCTGCTGTGCATAGAGTGCTATTTTCTCACCGTAATAGCCGCACCGGATATCAAAGTCGTCCTGTTTTATACCGGCAAGTACAATATAGTTTTTTACATTTCGAAAGCTTCCATAATGAGCCAGGCGGGAATCGAACCCGTCGGCATCATTGTATCGAATAAAAATATGAAGATTTCCCTCCTTGTTACAGTTCTCTGTAAAATCATCAAGCTGTTTTCTGATTTCTTCCGGAATCGGGAAATCCTTATAAACCCGAACGGAATGCCTTGCATCAATTGCCTCCGCTACTGATAAAATTCTACCCATTTCAGACCTCCTGAGTTTTAAAGTTTCTGCACTCCCGAGTTCGGAGAACAGTGAAAATAACAAGACTCTGATTTAGTTGAAAAAAGTTTATCATGCTTCAGAAATGGGTTTTTGAACAATTTGAAAACAAAAAATAAATAGTTACAAAATGTTACCATTTGCTGTACAGAAAACGGAAGAGATGTTATAATGTGCTTCATTATGGAGAGAAATACGTTTCTGAGCCGTTTACTGGATCTGTTCTATCCGCCCCGGTGTGTCTGGTGCCATCGTTTCCTGATCGGAAAGGAAAAAGAAGAAGGGGTATGCAGATCCTGTCTGACTTCACTTCCTGTTTTCAGCCGGGAAAAAAGGCAAAAAAACCAGCCCGGATTGGATTCCTGTATATCACTACTGGAGTATACAGGAGATGTGAGACAATCAATTCTCCGTTACAAATTCAACGGACTGTCGTTTTACTGTTCTGTCTATGCGAATCAGATCACAGGCATATTCATCCTGGTCCAGACTGCTGAACACCAGATTCGCATAGACAGAACAGTAAAACGACAGT
>JAGCAN010000071.1 GCA_017652685.1 Oscillospiraceae bacterium | reverse complement strand
GGTCTCAAGAACCTTATCTTCCTGACCATCTTCCTGGTAAATCAGGCGGCCCGAAATGATATACCCGATCTGCTCATGAGGATGGGAGTGTTTTGCTCCTGTCGCTCCCTTTGGGAAACTCAACTCGACCGTCATCAGGTTTTTACTGTAAGAAAGAATTTTTCTTGTCACACCACCGCCCAGATCAGTCGGCTGAATCGTCTTATTTTCTGTAAACATCGCTTCTCCGTTTCTTTTAAAGTGAACCCGTAAGCCGTGGCAGCCACAGGCTGATAGACGGTATGAAGGAAATCAGCAGCAGTGCAGCAATCATGCACAGATAGAAGGGGAGCGTTGCCCTGACTACTTTTTCCATCGGACGTTTTGCTACTGCAGAGCCAATGAACAGCACTGCTCCGACAGGAGGCGTCAGCAGGCCGATGCCGCAGTTGAGCACCATCATAATGCCAAACTGCACCGGATGCAGCCCCATGCTCTGTGCTACAGGCAGCAGAATCGGCGTGGCAATCAGGATAATCGGTGCCATATCCATGATCATGCCCAGAATCAGCAGAATCAGGTTCAGCAGCAGAATCACAACAACCGGATTGCTGGAAACACTGGTGATCATGGTCGCTGCCTTGGCAGGCACGTGCAGCAGAGTCAGACAGTTGCCGAAAGCTGCACTCATAGCAATCAGGATCAGCACTATGGCCAGGGTATCAATACATTGTTCCAGGCATCTCCAGACGCCTTTCCAGTTGAGCCCTCTGTAAACAAACACAGAAACGAGCAGAGAATAGATAACCGCAATAGCGGCGGATTCTGTAGCTGTAAATACCCCTCCGACCACACCGACAACCACGATCAGCACCGCCAGCAGTGCCCAGATAGATTTGCCGATCTGTTTGAAGAAATTGATCAGAGAGAACTTCTCTCCCTTGGGGTAATTGTGCTTGACGGAGAGAATATAGGAACCGACCATCAAAGAAGCTGCCAGAATGGCACCCGGAATATATCCTGCCATAAACAGTGCTCCAACTGACACCCCGCCTGCCGAGGTTGCGTACAGAACCATATTGTGGCTGGGTGGAACCAGAAGGCCTTCACAGGAGGATGTAATGGTGACAGCCGTGGAGAAATCCGCATCATATCCCTCATCCACCATCATCGGGATCAGAATGGAACCGAGAGAGGCGGTATCTGCTGCTGCAGACCCGGAAATTCCCCCGAAGAAATAAGATGCCACAATATTTACCATGGCGAGGCCGCCGCGCATCCATCCCACCAGGGAGTTGGCAAGGGCAATCAGCTTATCCGATATTCCTCCCGTCCCCATCAGCACGCCCATCGTAATAAAGAATGGCACCGCCATCAGGGAGAAAGACCAGACACCTTTTACCATCTGTTGAGGGAGCGACACCAGATTCTGACCCATGGAAAGCATACACAGTACGGTAGAAATGCCCACCGCATAGGCAATGGGAAAGCGGATCAAGACCATCAGAAAAAAGCTTCCCAGCAGAATAATTGTTGATATTGTTTCCGGACTCATTACTCAGTCAACCTCCTTCTTTTCTTCTTTTATGAAGAAGGCTTCGACATGCTGGAAAACCTGCTCCAACTCAAAGATAATCATGCCTACGCCCGCCACAGGGATTGGCAGATACTGCCAGAACTTACTCAACGTTGGGATAGAGGCATATTTGCCCCGGATGCTCAAAGGTGAATTGCAGAACCGTATTCCATAGATCACCAGCACCACACCCAGTGCCATAACAGCAAGATCTGCCAGAACATCGGATACCATCATCACTTTTTTCGGCAGATAGGTGTCAAATGCTGTCATACGGATATGAGCGCCTCTGCGAATTGCCAGTGTAGCGGAAAGCACAGCCATATATGCCATGAGAGTCAGCACAATTTCCTCACTCCAGTGAGGGTCGGAAATAAACGGAATGTAGCGCCCGGCAACTGCCCAGGAGGTAATCAAAATATCTCCGATCAGAAGCAGCTTGCAGATGAACATCATTATCTTATATGTCCAGTCGTATACGGGCTTGATTTTTTCAAGCGACTTGAAAAAAGCAGGCATACGGGAACCCCCCTTTAACGTGATCTTAACAACCGAAAAGAGGGGCGCAGGGGGACTTCCCCCGCGCCCCTCGGCCTTTTATACAGTCTTTACTTGCAGTTTTACTGCATGTCGAGAATCTGCTGATAAAGATCGGCAAGCTTTGCAGTATTTGCCTGGATGGTGGGCTGGCAGGCTTCTACCCAAGGAGCCTTATCTTCCACCGGGATAACGGTTGCGCCGTCTTCAGCAAGCAGTTCAAAGGTCTTTGCCTCGATTTCGGCAACCTTCTCACGGCACACCTGGGAAGCATACTTGGCTGCTTCCATCACAAAGCCCTGCTGTTCCTCATTGAGTTTTGCCCAGCCGGCATCGGTGATGATAATCTGCAGTGCGCCAAGTGTATGGCCATCGAGCAGGAGATAAGGAGCAACTTCCTGGAAAGCATTGGAGCGGTAGTTCGCCGTGGGCTGCTCAGCACCGTCGACAACACCAGTGTTCAGTGCGCTGTAGAGTTCGGTAAATGCAACCGTCGTAGCGGAAGCGCCAAGGTCGGTAACCATGCCGGTCATGACCGGGTCAGAGGAAACACGAATCTTGAGGCCTTTCAGGTCTTCCAGGCTCTTCACTTCGGTCTTGAAGAAGAAATGACGGAAGCCTTCTTCACCATAGCACAGGCCACGGAGCGGCAGGCCGAGTTCCTGCGGCTCGAGGAGGAATTCCTGTGCCAGATCGCTGGCTGCGAAATTCCAGAAGTGTTCCTCGTTCACGAAGGTGTAGGGGATGGAGAGCAGGCTTGCCTTGTCACAGCCGTACTGCGTAAGGGCGAAAGCAGAGATACGGCTGATATCTGTGATGTTGCCGTAGCCGAGCAGGTTATCCAGAACCTGATCTTCAGAGCCGAGCACACCACCAGCCTGAATGTCGATCAGCACACTGCCGCCGGAGAGCTCTTCTACCTTCTCTTTGAATGCTTTTGCCATTTCGCCGACGATTGTGCCTTCAAGGGGATTGACTTCTGCATAAGTGAGTGTTACGGGCTCATCTGCAGATGCGGAGACAGCGCAAAGTGCAAACACCATGCACAATGCCATAACAAGTGCCAGGAATTTTTTCATTGGTTTTCTTTCCTCCATTTTTAATTTTTTCCATATTTTAAAACAATGGAATACAAAAATATAGCTCCTGCAAGAAAACAGGTACACAGTATTTCTTTTTTATGATATTATAACAGCAACACAAGCTTCTGTCTATGCAAATCTTTTCATTCTTCGTTAATTTTTCTTTATGGGAGGCTGTATCATGTCCAACGCCCGGAAAGAGTTCCTCACAATTGCAGCGACCATTGACAGACGCGATTTTGTCAGATTTGCCCTTTTTGACACCTTTCGCCGGAAAAGACGCTGGAAAAACCCACTTCTCTTTGCCTGCATCATGTCCGCTTTCTCAATTGTTTGCTTTGCCGCACAAAAAACGCATGAGCAGGCTGCACTGTTGGGTACCGTTTTGCTCTCCATCGGGCTTTTGCTTCCCCTTGTCTGGTACCTGCTGTTTCTTTCTTCTGTAAAAGCCGAAGCAAAAAAACATGCGCTTTCCCGGACAAAAGCGCAGTATTTTACACTTTTAGGGAAGGAGAATATTAAAGTTGTCCGGGATAAGGAAGAAGCTGTTTTCTCCTGGACAGATCTTCATGCAGCATTTCGTATAAAAGGGTGTATTTATCTCTATGTCAGCCCCACCCGTGCTTATCTCCTGCCGGAATGCGATGATTCTGATGCAGCCTGGAATCTCATTACTTCACATCTTCCCCCAGAAAAAATCAAAGATCTGCGTTAGGAAGTACAAATCCTTCGAATAAGGGCTTGCAAAAAAACCTGTGTGAAGGTAAAATCATTCTCAGAACCTCAATATTGTTTTAAATCAGAATATTATTTTAACAAAGGAGCTTGAAAAATGGACGTTCTTGCAAAAATGGCTGAATCCGGTATTGTCCCGGTCGTTGTGCTTGAAAAGGCCGAAGATGCCGTTCCGACCGCAAAGGCTATGCTGAAAGGCGGTGTCGGAGTGATGGAGATTACTTTCCGCACTGCAGCAGCTGCGGACTGCATCCGTGCTGTTGCCTCAGAGGTACCTGAGATGATCGTTGGTGCAGGCACCGTAATCAATCTTGAACAGTGCAAACTTGCCGTGGAGTGCGGAGCGAAATTCATTGTCTCTCCCGGCTATGATGAAGAAACCGTAGCCTGGTGCTGCGAAAACAACATCCCCGTCACACCCGGCTGCGCCACTCCGACTGAGATCATGATGGCGCTAAAACACGGATTAAAAGTTGTGAAGTTTTTCCCCGCAAATGTTTATGGTGGTCTCAAAGCACTTAAGGCACTCTCCGGCCCATTTGTCGGGCTGAAGTTTATCCCTACCGGCGGTGTCAACCCTGAGAACATGGCAGAGTTTTTCGCAGCCCCCTTCATTCATGCCGTCGGCGGAAGCTGGGTCTGCAAAAAGGAGGATATTGCCGCTCACAAGTTTGATCTGATCACCTCCCTCTGTGCAGCAGCACATGATGCTGCCCTGCGTGTATAATCATATTCTCACAGAGCTACTCTCGTCAGCCTTTTCTCAAAATTCCTGCAGAAACTTTTTCAAAGGAATTGACATCCTCGTTCTGAAATGTTAGAATTTTTGTATCCTCACAACGGATCGCCGTTGATATATTTTAAATAAAAAAAGGAGAAAAACATGAAGAAATTCCTCGCTATTCTGCTCGCCATGGTTATGGTATGCAGCCTGTCAGCAGTGGCATTTGCTGACTATCCTGACAAGGGTATCACCGCAATCAACCCCTGGGGCGCCGGCGGCGGCACG
>JAGCAN010000070.1 GCA_017652685.1 Oscillospiraceae bacterium | reverse complement strand
CCTGCGCTATGCATCAGCGCGAGCTTACCGAGGCCATCAAGAGAGCACGTCAGGTCGCTCTCCTGCCGTATGTGACTGACTGATCACGCGGCAAAAAGGCCCGTTTAAACAAAAAGGTCCATTCAAACGAAAAAAGCTGCTTCCAAAAGAAGCAGCCTTTTTTGTTCAATGGAGAGTGGCGGACTCGAACCGCCGACCTCTCGCGTGTGAGGCGAGCGCACTAACCAGCTGTGCTAACCCTCCATGGCCTGAATATGATAGCACATTCAGTGCGGCTTTTCAAGTAATAATTTTCATCTCTTTGAGCAAATCTAATTTTTCTTGAGAGAATCTGTAAATTTTTGTTGACAACTCGGACATTCTTTGCTAAAATTTATAACGCTGTTTCGACATGGCGGCATAGCTCAGTTGGCTAGAGCATGCGGTTCATACCCGCAGTGTCCCCGGTTCAAATCCAGGTGCCGCTACCAAACAAGGCGCAGCAGAAAGTCTGCGCCTTTTATTCGGCCCGGTGGTCAAGCGGTTAAGACACCGCCCTTTCACGGCGGTAACACGAGTTCGATTCTCGTCCGGGTCATGAATAACAACCTCTGAATTCAGGGGTTGTTTTTTTGTTGTGTAAATGTTCAGTTTTTTCCGGAATACCTGCCAGAAAGAAGCAGATTTTTACCTTCAGCCGTATGCTTTGTCGGAAAGGGCAGAACTGTATGGATTTGCTATGAATACCATAGAAAGAAAGTATCGGTTTTTTCACGTTATGCATTGAAAAGCCGTCACCTTCGTGGTAAAATATGAAATAGATTAATTGTGATATGAGGATTTGTCATGTCAAAAAAGATGTACGTACTGATTGGGAATTACGGAAGCGGGAAAACGGAGCTCGCGCTGAATTTTGCCATTGGTGCAGCGGCACGCGGAGAGCGCACGGAACTCCTCGATCTTGACATGGTAAACACCTATTTCCGCCTCACGGAGCCTGGCCGGCTGATGCGCATGAAGGATATCCGTGTGGTATCTCCGAATTTCACCAATTCCAGTGTAGAGACTCTCTCGCTGCCCGCCGAGGTCCAGTCCGCTTTTGCGATGGACTGGGATACCGTTGTTTTCGACGTCGGCGGGGATGCAGTCGGCTCCACTGCTCTGGGGCGCTACCACCAGGATTTTGAAGCGCTGGACCCGGCTGACCTGCAGGTGCTGAATGTTGTAAACATCCGCCGCCCGCTCTCGGGGACGGTCGAAAAAATTATCCGGCTGCAGGAAGAGATGGAAGTGCACTCCCGCCTGAAAATCACCGGCATGATCAACAACACCAATCTCGCCCAGGTGACCTCGCCCGAGGAACTCCGGGACGGGTATGAGATGATTCGGCAGGTCTCCGAAAAAACCGGAGTCCCGGTGCTGTACACCTCCGGGAAAAAGGCAATGCTGGATCTCTTTCTGGCAGAAGGGCATGACCCGCAGTATATCGGGACCCCATTCCCCATCGACACTTATATGGCACGCGACTGGGAGAGCTGGGTCAGAAGTCTGTAAGTATTCCCTGAGGAACCGACAGAGCGGTTCCCCATTCAGATAAAAAAACGAAAAGAGGGATTGGAATCACTATGATCAAAGTAACCATCAACGAGCTTCTCTGCAAAGGCTGCGGACTGTGTGCTCGGGCCTGCCCGAAAAACGTCCTCGCCCTTTCCAGAACGAAGCTCAACCTGAAAGGGTATCACCCGGCGGAGGTCGTCGATCAGGCGGCGTGCATCGGATGCGCTTCCTGTGCGCGCACCTGCCCTGACGTGGCGATCCGGATCGAGAAAGAGTAAGGAGGGGAGACAGTATGTCATTAACACTTATGAAGGGCAGCGAAGCCGTTGCGGAAGCTGCCATCCGTGCCGGCGCACGTTTCTTCTTCGGTTATCCGATCACTCCGCAGACTGAGATCCCGGAATATATGTCCGCACGTCTGCCGGAAGTCGGAGGATGTTTCCTGCAGGCAGAGAGCGAAGTTGCAGCCATCAACATGGTATACGGCGCTGCTGCAACCGGTGAGCGCGTTATCACCTCCTCCTCCAGCCCCGGCGTTTCCCTCAAGCAGGAGGGCATTTCCTATATGGCCGGCGCAAGGCTTCCCGCTGTTATTCTCAACGTGATGCGCGGCGGCCCTGGCCTCGGCAGCATCCAGGCTTCGCAGGGAGATTACTTCCAGGCCACCAAAGGCGGCGGCAACGGAGACTACCACCTGATCACCTATGCTCCCGCTTCTATCCAGGAAGCTATTGACATTATGATGTTTGCCTATGACAAGGCGGAAAAATACCGTGTGCCCTGCCTGCTGCTGGCAGACGGTATCATGTGCCAGATGATGGAGCCCGTGGAGATGCCTGAGATGGTGGACTTCAAGGTCGAGCCTGAAAAGAAGCCCTGGGCTGTGACCGGTTGGAAGCCGGGAGATGACCCGAAACTGCGTGCCGTGATCAACTCCCTGTTCATCACAACGGAAGAGCTGTCCGTACATAACGACGTGCTGCAGGCCACATACCGGGAAATTGAAAAGAACGAGAGAATGTGGGAATGCTACAAGACGGACGATGCCGATTATATCATCACCGCCTTTGGAACGGTTGCCCGCATTGCAAAATCCGCCGCCGATATGCTGCGCTCGGAAGGCCTCAAGGTCGGCGTGTTCCGCCCGATCACGGTGTGGCCTTTCCCGTACGATGAGCTGCGGGAAGCCACAAAGGGCTGCAAAGCCATCCTGGATGTGGAAGCAAACGAAGGACAGATGAAGGAAGATGTTCTGCTTGCCGTTGCCGGAACCAAAGAGGTACAGTATTTCGGCCACTGCGGCAGCCAGATGCCCACAACGGATGAGATCGCGAAAAAGATCCATGAGATGAAGGAGGGCCGGTAACATGTCTGTACTCTTTGAAAAAACGTCTTATCTGACAGAGAAACCGTTCCACTACTGCCCGGGCTGCAACCACGGCATTATCCATCGCCTTGTGGCGGAATGCCTGGAAGAGAGCGGAATGGGTGAAAAAATCGCAGGTGTGGCGCCTGTCGGATGCTCCGTCTTTGCCTATGATTATTTCAATTGCGATATGCTGGAAGCCGCCCACGGGCGTGCTCCCGCCGTGGCGACCGGTGTGAAGCGTGCAAAACCGGACACTCTCGTCTTCACCTACCAGGGAGACGGCGACCTCGCCTCCATCGGCACGGCAGAGGTGGTGCATGCTGCACACCGCGGCGAAAAAATCGTCACGATCTTTGTTAATAACGCGATCTACGGCATGACGGGCGGCCAGATGGCCCCGACCACACTGGTCGGCCAGCGGACCACAACTTCTCCCAACGGCCGCGATGAGGCCTGGTGTGGCGCACCCATCAGAATGAGTGAAATGCTTGCCCAGATTCCCGGCGCCTATTATATCGAACGCTGTGCCGTCAACACCAACGCCAACATTATCAAAACCAAGAAAGCCATCAAAAAGGCCTTCGAATACGAGAAAGCCGGACACGGCTTCTGCATGATCGAAGTGCTCTCCACCTGCCCGACGAACTGGGGGCTGAGCCCGGTGGAAGCCATGAAATGGCTTGAAGAAAATATGATCCCGTATTATCCGCTCGGTGTATACAAAGACAAGGGGGCTGAGGGCAAATGACGAAAGAATTCATTTTTGCCGGTTTCGGCGGGCAAGGCATGCTCCTGATTGGAAAATTCCTCGCAATGGCCTGTATGCTGGACGGGAAACACGTCTCGTGGCTGCCGTCCTACGGGCCGGAAATGCGCGGCGGTACCGCAAACTGCTCAGTGATTGTAAGTGACGACCCTGTGGCTTCTCCGCTGGTAGACAAGGCCGACGTTGTGATTGCAATGAACGAGCCGTCTCTCGACAAGTTCGAATCCCATGTCCGCCCGGGCGGGCTGCTGGTCATCAACAGCTCCATTATCAACCGCAAATCGGTGCGTGACGATATTGATGTCATCTACTGCGATGCCCAGCACATCGCAGAGGCCGTCGGCAACCCGAAGGGTGCCAACGTGGCCATCCTCGGCGCGATGATGGAGAAATGCGACATCGTCGACACTGATAAGATGATCGAAGCCATCCGCCTTGAGCTCGGCGAGCGAAAGGCAAGATTCCTCGACGGGAACAAAAAAGCCCTCCTCGCCGGAAAAGAAATGGCGAAAGAGCGCTGG
>JAGCAN010000069.1 GCA_017652685.1 Oscillospiraceae bacterium | reverse complement strand
GCCGAATCCGCCGGCCAGCCAGAGAGTGTCAATGTCGCCAGCCTGCAGGCAGCTTTCTTCCAGCAGAATCCGGATACCCGCAGCCACAGCTGCCTTGGCAAGCTGTAACTGCCGCACGTCCCTTCCGGTGAGTGAGACTCCTTCTGCCACAGAGAAAACGCCCTCCTCTCCGTCTTCTCCTTCACTTAAAAGCTGGCCGTCTGCACTGATATATCCGAGCGAGACAAGGCAGGCTGCTAGGTCCAGCAAACCGCTTCCGCAGATGCCCTTTGCTTCGCCTCCGCCGATCACATCATAGAGAAGCTGATCTTCTGTGAGGTGAAACCGATTGATTGCTCCAGCTGCCGCAGGCATCCCGCAGGAAATCCCGGCTCCTTCGAAAGCGGGACCACAGGCAACCGCACAGGTAAGAAACCCGTTTTTCCCACCGAGAGCCATTTCCCCGTTTGTTCCCACATCGAGGAAAAGGTGGTTGCCTTCTGCCTGATCCAGTTCCAAAGCTGAAAGCCCTGCCGTGATATCTCCTCCGACGTATCCCGAGACACATGGGCTCAGCTGTACTGCTTTTCCCTCCAGTTCAAACACCTCCGCTGTATCGAAGGCAGAGTACGGCTGGAAAGGTGCTGCCGCAATGCTTGCAGCAGGGAAGGGAACAAAGAGATGCTGCATGGTAGTATTGCCTGCCAGGAAGATCCTCTGTATTTCTGTCCAGGAGCGGTGATGCTCCCGGCACAGGGAATCCGTCATCTGCCGGATCTGGCGGCGCACAGTTGTGGAGAGCTTCTCCAGTCCGTCGGGATGATCCATGGTATAAGCAATCCGGGTAATCACATCGGCTCCGAAAGCGCGCTGCTCGTTCCAGGCGCCAAGCATACCAAGCTTTTCTCCCGTCTTGAAGTCGTAGAGGCTGATGGCGATGCTGGTCGTGCCGAGATCAACCGCCGCTCCCAGGCCTTCAGAACGAGTAACATGCAATGTGCTGCTGGAGGTGAAATTCCAGGAAAGATCGTCCTGTGCATCGCCCAGCACGATGGTGCACCCCTCGATTGCAGGCGTTTTGCAGGCACATACAGTGGAGGTCCCGTCTGCCGTCATCAAAGTAACGGTACAGTTGCCGCATTTCCCCTTCCCGCCGCAAGGCGCATTGACAGAAAAGCCTTCCCGCTGCAGAACAGCGAGCAGGCTTTCTCCTTTTTCAAAAGATACGGAAATGGTCTTGTTGCTGGTCAGAACAGTTAATGCTGGCATAAAGACCTCCCTGTTTCAATCAATTAATGCGGGATTGCGCTGTGAAAATGTGCAGCAAGGGATCTCGCTGTGCAGCAGGCAATTCACCGGTTGCACAGTTCTGGCTTTCGTTTTGTCAGAACGGCCAGGTTGGCAGCCACCCAAGCAGCTGTGTCGCAAGTGCGTTATCAATTCGCATTCCGCTCAGGGCAGGATAAAACACCACAAACAGAACAGCGGAAACAGCCGTAAAGGAATATAAATAGAAAACTGGATGGTCCGCTTTCTCTTCCATCAGGCGGAACACATAAGCGATGGCAAGCACGAGGAATATGCTGCAGGGAAAGTAATGGTATTCAAAGGTAAGCCTTGTCACCAGTACCCATGGAAGCAGCTGTGCAAGATAACCTGTCAGGATAAAAGCTGCATCCCCGTCTCTGCGGAAGAGCGCGCGATAGAAGAGTACAAACAGGGCCAGCAGCCCGCCCCAGCACAGCATCGGATTGAGAAACGCACCGAAACTCGATCGTGTTCCGTCATCAAAATACTGCAGGTAATAGAGAATCGGCCGGATATCCAGCATCCACTGGTACCAGCGTGAAGCATAGGGATGTTCCGCCACCAGCGAAGAGTGGTAGCTGAACATGTATTTCTGGTTGGAGAGCACAATGTTCCAGTAATCCCGGTTGAAAATGCCCTCTACTTGGTTTGCTTTTCCGTAGGGAAGGTAGGAGAGATAGTAGATCGCACAGGGGACAATTACAAAGAACACGACACACAGCAGCGCGTTGGCCGCAAAAGGGCGAAAGCCTTTTTCCCGGTTACAAATCCAGTAGGCAGCCCAGAGGACGGCCAGCCCTGCTCCCGCATAAAGGCAGGTCCATTTCGATGCAGCTCCGAGACCGAAAGCAATGCCGCTGAGTGCAAGCATCCAAAGCTTTTCCTCGATGAGGAAGAGGTACATAAAAAGATACATCAGCAGGATGAAGAAGACCGCATATGTGTCGATTGTTGCAATACGAGTCTGCACAAAGTGCATGAAATCCGTTGCAAAAACAAGGGTTCCGCAAACAGCTGCACGCCGGCTGCCGAACATCTTTTTGATAAATACATACATCACCGGCAGCATCAGCACACCGAACAGCGTACCGGAGAAACGCCAGCCGAAAGGGCTCATGCCAAACAGCGCTATGCCAATAGAAATAATGATTTTTCCGAGGGGAGGGTGTGAAATTTCATACGGAGCCACATTGTTGAGATGCTCCCACGCGGTACGGGCGTGGTAAATCTCATCAAAGTACGAGGAGTTCAGAAAGTCATACGTCCGCCGGATAGTCTCCTGCTCATCGCACAATGCTGCAACGGTAGAAGCAGCCTCCATTTTTTCTCCCTCAGCTGTAAAAAAAGCAACCTCGCCAAGCCAGGCATTTCCGGAGCCTGTGATGCGGGCATAGGAGACCTCTTCTGTGCCTGCAATCGGTTGAATCTGCCAGCGCAGCACATCCCCGGCATCCTGCGTGAAGTGAATCACATCGTTATAAGTGACTCCGTCTCCGGAGAGGGAAAATGTATACTCGCCATATCCAACACCTGTGAAAAAGCTCATTTCGGCCGGATTCCCCGCTTTTTCGAAAGTGAGTACAGCCTCTTCTTCTGACATCAGGTGAAAAGAATGCGGTGCGCTGATGCTGCCGAGCTGTGCAAAGTCAACTGCACCAAAAAGCACAGTAATACACAGCATGATCATCCAGTCTGCCCGATCAAGAGAGTGTCTGCGGTGTTTTCTCTGTCCCTCCAGAGAATACATCGGTGTGGAAGAGAGACTGGGCAGCCCGAGATAAAACAGCAGCAACAGCACAAGCACCAGTGCGGGAAAGATATATCTGCTCATTTCAGAACCCGGTGGAGCTCCTTCACATCTGCAAGGATATAATCCGGCTGCCGCTCGGCTTCTTTCACCATCTGTTCAGTTGTTTCACCGGACATAACCAGCACGGAAACTGCACCTGCATTCTGTGCCACCGCGATATCGGTATACAGCCGGTCGCCGACGGCGCAGATCCGTTCGTTGGCAATGCCTGTCATTTTGGAAATTACATCAATCATATTACGGTTGGGTTTTCCGATAAATGTCGGCTTCACACCGGAGGAAGCCGTCAGCAGTGCACAGATGCTTCCGCAGTCCGGCAGTACTTCGTCATGCGGCATCGGGCAGACCCAGTCAGGATTTGCTGCGATGAATCTGGCACCGCGCCGTAGAAAATGGCACGCTTTGTTGAGCTTTTCATATACGAGCTCCGTGTCAAACCCGACTACTACGATCTCCGCTTCTTCATCAACCAGATGAATTCCATAACTCAGCAGCTCTTTCCGAAAAGCCTGCGTACCGACCAAATAGACCTTTGCACCGGGATAATTCTGGTTCAGGTACATCCCGGTTGCCATTCCGGAAGTAAACACATTTTCCGCCTCACAGGGGAACCCGAAACCCTTCAGACGTGTAATATAATCCGTCCCGGCACGGGAGGAATTGTTGGTAAGATAAATATACTTCTTGCCGAGCATAGGAAGGTCTTCCATCAGTTCCACGGCACCGTCGAAAATCTCGTCACCGAGGTAAAGCGTACCGTCCATGTCAAAGAGAAATAGTTCACAGGCTCTGAGTTTGGTAAAATCCATTCCGATTCTCCTTCTGTAATAAGTATTTCCCGCTGTTCACTGCGGGCAGTCAATCGAATGAACGTCAAGCATCCGGATTTCGAGGCCCTCCCGCCTGGCGTATACAAGGGTGTTCATGGTTCCGCCCGGTCTGCCGTCAAAACAGGCCACCAGTACCGAGGCTCTGTCCACCATATAGGTGTTCCGGCGCCGCATGCACTCCGGCGTATAGTGTTCCTGAAAGATTTTCACGCTGTCGCAGGCTTCGATCAGCTCCGTATACTTCTGTTTTTGCTTACTGTTCCAGCGGCTTGCCTGGTCGGCGCATGGAATAGCAGCCTCCAGCGTCACATCAGGGTGCTTTTCCCGAAGTTGCAGTACTTTCTCTGCAAAATAGGTGTCACAGCCGATGGCCATACCGGAGATGAAATGCCGATATCCGAGTTTATACAGCTCCTCCAGCTGCTGTTCGATCCAGTTTTTTGCAGCAATGCACCGCTCATCTGTTTCCCGCATCCCCCATGGCAGCTTCATCGGACGATGACCGCTGAAGCAGCAGGTTGTCTCACGGTTTTCCATAGTCCTTCTCCTGGGAATTGTCAGTTCAGAGTAAAGTTTCCTGCCTGCAGCATCCGTTCGATCCGCTGCCGCAGTACGGTATGAGATGGGAGTGAGAGATACGGATCCTGCTCAAACAGTGCATCCGCCTCTGCTTTCGCGGCTTTCAGCACAGCAGTGTCTGCACCGAGATCCGCCACATGCATTTCCGGCAGCCCGTGCTGCCTTGCTCCAAAGAAATCCCCTGGCCCTCTAAGGCGCAGATCCTCTTCCGCGATCTGGAATCCGTCGGAGGTCTTACAGAGCACGCTGAGGCGCGCCTTTGTCTCTTCATTCTGCGTATCGGACACCAGCACGCAGGTGCTCTTTTCTTTTCCGCGTCCTACACGCCCACGAAGCTGGTGCAACTGTGAAAGACCGAAGCGTTCGGCGTTTTCAACAATCATCAAAGTGGCATTCGGAACATCCACTCCCACCTCAATCACTGTCGTAGAAACCAGCACGTCGGTTTCTCCCCGCGAAAAGGCATCCATAACGGCTTCCTTTTCCTTTGGCTTCATCCTGCCGTGAACGCATGCAATCCGAAGCGATGGGAGAGCCGTCCGCAACTCGGCGGTGTAGTTTTCTGCTGATTTCAGATGCAGCAGTTTTTCATCTTCACTCTCTTCCACTGCAGGGCATACCACAAACACCTGATGCCCGTTTTCCGCCTGTTTGACGATGAAACGGTTAAGCCTTTCCCGATACCGGCTGTCTACAGCAAAGGTTTCCACACGCTGGCGCCCAGGTGGCAGTTCATCGAGGATCGAAACATCCAGATCCCCGTAAATGATCAGTGCCAGTGTCCTCGGGATCGGTGTTGCCGACATAACCAGCACATGCGCCTTCTCATTCTTTCCGGCTAATGCCGCTCGCTGCCCGACGCCGAAGCGGTGCTGCTCATCTGTGATCACAAGGCCGAGCCCCGGGTAAGACATGTTGTCGCTCAGCAGCGCATGGGTACCGACCAGCAGGTCAATCTCCCGGCGCTCCAGAGCATCCCGGATCTGCCGTTTCTCTTTTGCGGTCATAGCGCCTGTCAGTTTTTCAACACGCAGCCCGAGCGGGGAAAGCAGGGCGCGAAGTGTTCCGGTATGCTGTTCGGTAAGAATTTCTGTTGGCGCGAGTAATACCGTGACATATCCGTTCTCTGCCGTAGCCCATGCCAGAGCAGCGGCACAGAGGGTTTTCCCGCTTCCCACATCTCCCTGCAGTAGTCGGTTCATCGCTTTCCCGGACGTCATGTCTTGAAGAGCATCGGAGACAGCTCTCAGCTGGGCTGTGGTAGGGGAAAGGGGGAGCGAGGCATAGAAGCGGTCCAGGTCTGGCATCTTATACCGAAGCCCCTGTTTTTGTGCATGATCCGATTTCCGGTAGTGCATGGCACAGGCAAGCAGAAAAAGCTCCTCAAAAACAAGCCGCTTTCTCGCCCTTGACAGCGCCTGAAAATCTGTGGGAAAGTGAACGTTTTCATATGCGTCCCTTACAGATGAAAGCTTAAGACGCAGCAGGATTTCTTCCGGGATCGGTTCCGGAAGCTGTCCGGCACAGGCTTCCAGCCCTGTCTTTACACTCTGCAGTATATTTTTCTGTGTCAGACCGCGGTTCAGCCGGTAGACCGGCACGATGGCCCCGGTCACACCGCCCTGTATTCCGGCCTTTTCATATACCGGATTGGTCATACTGCGGCGCCGGCCTGTCGCTTCAATCCTGCCGTAGAAGACATACTCCTCTCCGCGTTGGATGTTGTTCTTCATCCAGCTCTGGTTAAAGTAGGTAATATCCACCGAGCTGGAGGAATCGAAAACCCGGAATTTTACAAGCTCCATCCCACCCCTGATACGCGAAAGCCTCGGTTCATCGGCTACGATTGCTGAGATGCAACAGGCGATTCCGTCGGAAGCCTCCGCAATGGGGATGATCACGCTTCTGTCCTCATAACGCATCGGGAAGTAAGAGAGAAGGTCATAAAGTGTATATATACCGAGTTTGCCGAAAGCAAGCGCCCGTTTCTCTCCGATTCCTCTGATGGTGCTGATATTGTCCTGCAGTGTTGCCATTTCCCGCCTTACTCTACGTAGCTGAGTGTATAGAAATCATTTTTGAGGTCAAACTCTTCCAGCAGACCGGAGGTGCAGATAACATTTCCGCTGTCGTTGATGAGAATCATTTCAAATCCGCCGTACTGTCTCCAGTAGTTGATTGCTCTGGTCTGGCCGATGGCAAACATGGCGGTGGACAGGCAGTCGGCATACGTCCCGTCTTCACAGATGATGGTGACCGATAAAAGCCCGTTTGTCGTCGGATATCCGCTGGAGGTATTTAGAATGTGGTGGTATTTTGGGTTTGCAGGCATGAAATTCTGATAAGAGCCGGTGGTCACAATGGCGGCTTCCCCGATAGACAGAATTCCCAGGTAGCCTGCGGGGTTGCTCGGATCGGTAATGCCGACGCTCCAGTTGTTGCCGTCCGGCTTCCTGCCGAGCGTCTGGATGTTCCCTGCAAGAGAGACCAACCCGCTCTCCACACCGTTTTTCCGCATCGCGTCAATCGCATATTTTGCGGCGCATCCCCGTGCACAGGAGGCGAAACTCAGCCTCCCGTATTCCGGAAAGATGACAGCGTAGGTTCCGGAGGTCGGGAACTTCGAAATCGTCATTTCCTTCATGCAGAGGAGAGAAAGATCCTCGCTGATTTCTTCCGGAGACGGAATATAATATCTTCCATGGTCAAAGCCCCACCGCTGGACAAGGGGATATACGGTGAGGTCATAGGCCCCGCCTGTTCTTTCACAGATTTCCTTTGCGTCGACCAGCATTTCTGCAATTTGTCCGG
>JAGCAN010000068.1 GCA_017652685.1 Oscillospiraceae bacterium | reverse complement strand
GCCTCCATCGAAGAAAATGTTATTTCTGACCGCAGCAGTGACAAGCGCTTCAACAGCGGGCCGCTGTTCAACATGAAGGCGATCCACGAGGAGGCGGATCGGCTGATCAAAGAGTACACCGTTCTCTGCAAGTCCCGCAGCCAGCATGTCGGGATGCTCTCCGGCGGCAACATCCAGAAGGTTGTTGTGGCGCGTGAGTTTTCCAACAATCCTGTGCTGATCCTGGCGGACCAGCCCACGCGCGGCATCGACGTCGGCGCTACAGAGTTTATCCGCAAGAAGCTCGTGGAATTATCACGCTCCGGCGTAGCGGTTCTTCTGGTGTCCGCTGATCTGAATGAAGTCATGGAGCTTTCCGATAGTCTGATGGTGATGCACAACGGGCGTATAGCAGCCTACTTTGACGATACCTCTGACCTGACGGACGAGATGATGGGCGAATACATGCTCGGCCTGAAGGAACAGAGTGAGGAAGAGGTAAGGAGGGTATGTCATGACTAAAAGACGTCAGATCAGATTTACAATTATCCGAAGCCTGGTTGCAATCTGTATCGCGCTCCTCGTGGCAACACTGCTGATCTTTATCAGTGCCGGCGGTGACAGTTTTCAGGAAAAGCTGCAGGCGACCGGAGAAGCCTTGAAACAGATGCTCATCGGCCCACTGTTTCGAATGAGCAAAAAGAAAGGAACGTCGTTCGAATTAAAGCGCCTGGCAGACATCCTCGCAGCCATGATTCCGACGATTTTCACAGGTCTTTCCGTGTGCATCATGTTCTCGGCAAACCAGTTCAACCTCGGCGCAGAAGGCGGCATTATGCTCGGCGCTTTTGCGTCGGCAATGGCGGCAATCTATCTTCCTCTGCCTGCAGGGTTGCATCCCGTTGTTGCAGTGCTGATCGGCGGCACTGCGGTAGCCATTGTGATGCTTCTGCCTGCTTTATTGAAGACAAAACTGAATGTGAGTGAGATGGTGTGTTCGCTGATGCTGAACTACATCATTATGTATGTCATCAAGTTTTTAATGAATACCTATCTGGCGGATAAATCCAGAGGCCAGATCATGTCTTTTCCTTTCCGGGAAACAGCCAATATTCCCCCCATCGTGAACAACACGGTCTTCAGCGGTGCAAAGCTGACGTGGGGCTTTGTCATAGCGATCTTTGCTGTTATTCTATGCGGCCTTTTCATGTATCGATCCCGCTGGGGGTATGCAATTCGCATGATCGGCATCAACCAGGATTTTGCCAAGTATTCCGGAATGAAAGTTGGCAGTGTGATTGTACTTTCGCAGATATTGGGCGGCTTCCTGGCAGGTGCGGGCGGCGGCATTGAGATGCTCGGCCGTTACACAAATTTCTCGTGGAGCGCACTGCCGGGATACGGGTGGACGGGGATCACGATAGCGATCCTCGCAGGCAACAACCCTTATATGGTTCCTTTTGCGGCATTCTTTATGGCATATCTCTCAAAAGGCTGTGATCTGATGGCAACTTATGCAAAGGTGCCCGCGCAGCTGATTGACATTATTCAGGGAGTGATCTTCCTGTTCTTTGCAGCAGAGCAATTCCTGTCCGGGTACAGGCAGAGGCTGGTTGTAAAGTCTGCCGAGGAAGAAATCGCTGCCCGTGCAAAATTGCAGAAGGAGGGCTGAGATCATGTTGAATTTTCTGAAAATGCTCATCACCCCCGAATTCTTCTTCTCCATTATCCGTATCTCTGCTCCGATTCTTTTTGCTACGCTTGCTGCAATTGTTGTTGAGAAAGCCGGATTTGCCAATATCGGTCTGGAAGGCCTGATGATGTTCTCGGCTCTGGCAGGCTCCCTGGTCAGTTACTATACGAAAACCTGGTACTTTGGGTTGCTGGCTGCTTTGGCTACGGGTGTAATGATGTCTCTGATCATGGGATTTTTCGCCTTCAAACTCAAGACGGATATCATCCTTGTCGGTGTAGCTATCAACATGATGGGTTCGGGCGGGACGTTGTTCCTGTGCAAGGTAATCACGAACCTGACACAGGGAAAAGCGATGGCCTCTACAACCGGATTGATCACCAAATCGCTCTGTATCCCGGACATCACAATTCCTTTCATTAACAAAATTCCGTTTTTAGGCAGTGTAATCTCAGGGCATAATCTGCTGACGTATCTTGCGTTTTTATTCTGTCTGTTAACTTCCATTATGCTGTATAAGACGCCACTTGGCCTGAATATTCGTGCAGTTGGAGAAAATCCGAATGCAGCATCTTCCGTTGGTGTATCGGTTCTGAGGATCAAATACACGGCGATGGCTTTTTCTGGCCTGATGAGTGGCTTCGGAGGAGCTTTCATGTCAATGGCATATGCACAGGGATGGTCGCTGGATATGGTGTCCGGTCGAGGCTTTATTGCTCTGGCAGCGCAGGCAATGGGTGGAGGAGAATGCTTCGGAGGAATGCTTTCAGCCATTGTCTTCGGGTTTGCCCAGGCGCTTGGCATAAAATTCTCGGCTATCGGGCTTGATTCGAATCTCGCCTCGCCGATTCCCTATGCGGTGACGATTATCGGCCTTGTGATTTTTGCTATCGTCAGAAACAGCAAGATCAGAAAACAGCATTCTGCAGCTGTGCTCGCGAAGAGCGAAGCAAAGTGAATATTCCATTATGACCATAATCGAAAAGCCTGCCGCATCAGATGCCGACAGGCTTTTCGAGAAGGAGAAGAAAATGCCAAATAGGAAAAAAATCCCGGTGATTCTGGATGGCGATCCGGGTCATGATGATGCCATTGCGTGGGTGCTTGCCCATGCAAGCGGCAGGTTTGACATCCTCGCTGTTACAACAGCTGCTGGAAACCAGACAATAGAGAAGACAACTTATAACGCTCTTCGGGTTTGCACTCTGATCGGTCTCCACGTGCCTGTTGCAAAAGGCTGCCCGAAACCATTGCTCACAGAGCCGATGAACGCTCCGTCCGTACACGGGGAATCCGGACTGGACGGCCCTGTTCTGCCGGAACCGGCTTTTGAAGCGGAGCAGGAGGGAGCCATTGAACTGATGGCTCGTGTTGTCCGGAACAGCAAAGAAAAAGTAACGATTGTTTCCACAGGACCTATGACAAATACGGCAGCTTTTCTGATTGCTCACCCCGAGTTAAAAGGAAAGATTGAACGTATCAGTATGATGGGAGGGGGCCTGACTCTCGGGAACTGGACGCCTGCTGCGGAATTCAACATTCTGGTAGATCCTGAGGCGGCAAAAATCGTATTCGAGTCGGGGGTTCCGATTCTGATGGCTGGGCTGGATGTTACGGAGAAAGCATTGATTCTGCCTGAGGATTTTGAACGGATCCGGGCACAGGGTAATCCGGTGAGTGATATCGTCTGGCAGTGGCTGGAATTCTTTTACCGGTTTCATCGATCCATCGGGTATGAAGGAGCACCGATGCATGACCCTTGTGCAGTAATGGCTCTGATCCATCCGGAAGTATTTACCATGCGTGAATTCTATGTGCAAATCGAAACATGCGGAGATTACTGCAAAGGAGCCACAGTTCCGGACTGGTATGGTGTGACAGGGCATGTCTCGAATGCCACATGTATTATGAATGTGGACAGAAAAGCATTCGCCGATCTGCTGGTTGAAGCTATAAGCGTTTACGGGGAGATGAAGCAATGAAAAAGATACCTGTCTGGATGGATTGTGATACAGGCACAGATGATGCGATAGCGATTCTTCTGGCGCATTCTTTCGACGAGCTTGACCTTCTTGGAATATCTACGGTCTGCGGGAACACGACGCAGGAAAACGCTTTTCACAATACACTCGGGGTCATCGGGATGACAGGGGCTGACTATCCCGTCTATCGCGGTGCTGAAAAGCCGTTGCTTCGGGAACTGGAGCCTGCGACAGTGTTTCACGGGGAAAACGGGCTAGGCAACGTGACACTGCCGATTCCGGAGAATGCAGTTTTTCAGGAGAAAAAAGCCTGGGATGCTCTGTTCGCTTGTGCCGAGGAACATCCACGGGAGCTGCGTTTGGTGGCAACAGGTCCTTTGACGAATGTGGCAACTGCTTTTGTCAAGTATCCTCAGCTTCCGAAAATGCTCCATTCCCTGTGTATAATGGGTGGATCTGCAGGAGCGGGAAATATTACACCGGCTGCCGAATTCAATATTTTTACAGATCCTCAAGCAGCAGAAATCGTGTTTCACAGCGGGGTGAAACTGATAATGTTTGGCCTTGATGTAACCATGCAGGAGATGCTTCTGGAAGAAGACCTGGAAGAGCTTGGTACTTCCGGCAGTAAAGCGGGGGCATTTGCCAGGGCATGCCTCCAGTGCGCATTACAGGGGGTAAGACGCTACGGACAGGAAGGTGTTTCCATGCATGATTCGTGCCCGGTGATGTATCTTGCACATCCTGAGCTGTTTGAAGGGGAAGAAGCCGGTGTTGTGGTAGAGACACGGGGAAGCATCACAAACGGAAAAACAGTCACTGACCTCTGGTCTGATAAACAGTTTCCGTTCAAAAATGCTCTGGTGATG
>JAGCAN010000067.1 GCA_017652685.1 Oscillospiraceae bacterium | reverse complement strand
GGCATCGTGCTGTGCCTGATCGGTTCAGCCTTTTTCTCTGCTTCTGAAATGGCGTATTCCTCCTGCAGTGCACTGCGTCTGGAAAATCTGGAGGAAGAAGGCTCCAGGCCTGCAAAAACCGCGCGGTATATTCTGGACCATTTTGACGATACGCTGAGTACCATTCTCATCGGGAACAACCTCGTGAATATCGCGAGCTCCTCCCTCGCATCGGTTCTGCTGATGCTCCTGCTCGGCACCGGAGCCGGGGAGAAGTACGCGTGGGCGTCTACCGCGGTGATGACCGTTCTTGTGATCATCTGCGGGGAGACGATTCCGAAAATTACAGCCAAAAAGAATGCCAACCGATTTGCCCTCAGCTTTGCCTACCCCGTGCGCGTTCTGATGGTTCTTCTCTCACCGGTTGTCTGGGTGGTTGTGAAGCTGATCCATCTGCTGACGATGCCGTTCAAGGGCACGGAAGAGGAAGAGGACCCCGATGCAGCCGTTGAAGAACTTCAGAATATCATTGAGACGGCGGAAGATGAAGAGGTTCTTGACGAGGAGCGTTCCGAGCTTGTCCGCTCTGCCATTGATTTTTCGGACATTATGGCGTCTGAAGTGATGACGGCCAGAGTGGACGTCTATGCCATTGATATAGAGGATGACTGGGAAAAAATCCTTGCACAGGTGGATGAATCCCCTTATTCCAGGCTCCCGGTTTATCAGGAGAGCATCGATAATATTATCGGTGTGCTCTATCTGAACCGTTTCCTGAAAGCGCTGACGGAAACCGACCATACGGATATCCGGTCTCTGCTGATGCCGCCCGTGTATATCTATAAGACGATGAAGCTTCCCGATGTGCTGAACAGGCTGAGAAAAGCAAAGCAGCACCTGGCGATTGTCTCGGACGAATACGGCGGTACGCTCGGCGTGGTTTCCATGGAAGATGTGATGGAACAGATCGTCGGGGAAATCTGGGACGAAACGGACACCGTTGAGCAGGAAGTGATCCGCCGTGCCGAGAACGAGTTTGAGCTGGACGGCGACATGGTCATTGCAGACTTCCTGGAGCTGGTCGGGATCCGGGAGGAAGACTTTGAAGCCGAAAGCGAAACGGTAGGCGGCTGGACGGTCGAGATGTTCGGCGAATTTCCTAAGGTGGGAGACAGCTTCTCCTATGAAAATCTGGATCTCTCCGTTCTCTCTATGGATGGGCGAAGAGTGGAAAAGGTTCTGGTAAAGCTCCATGAAAATCACTGACGCCCATGTCCATTATTCCCCGCAGGCCGGCCCGGAGTTTCTGACGGCCTTCCTTGACCGGACCGGGACAGACTGCGCCGTGATCCAGGCGGTGTCGCATTCGCGGTGCATTTCGCTTGTCCCGGGAGCACTGATGATGAAGGATCAGAATCCCGGCAGGTTTTACGTGTTCGGCAGCCCGGATCTGAGCGGATATTATCTTTATCCCGACAGGATCGGCGAGCATCAGGCGGAGTACTGTTCGCTTCTCCTTGCTGCAGGCTGCGACGGCGTCAAGCTGCTGGAGGGGAAGCCGCAGATGCGCAAAACCGTCCCTGTTCCGGATTTTGACCTGCCCTGCTGGGAACCGTTCTGGTCCTATGCCGAAAACGAAGCGGTGCCCATCCTCTGGCATGTAAACGATCCGGAGACGAACTGGTGTTCCGATCCGTCTCCCTGGCTGAAACGGCAGGGATGGTGGTATGACGAGACGTTTATCAACAATGAGGTGCAGTACGCTCAGGTCTTCCGCGTGCTGGAGCGGCATCCGAATCTGAAGATCGTGTTTGCACACTTCCTGTTTTTCTCGGCGCAGCTCGACCGGCTGGATAACCTGATGAGCCGTTATCCGAATGTGATGGTGGATCTTACGCCCGGCATTGAAATGTATGAGCACTTCTCCGAAAATTATGACCGTGCAGAAGCATTCTTCGGGAAGTACCATGACAGAATTGCCTACGGCACGGACATCGGCGGGCGCTGCGTCCTCACCAATGAGGGAGAGCCGTTCAATGAGAAGGAGAATCTCCTCCGCCCTCAGATCGTGCAGCGTTTTCTGACGATGAAAGGGGAAGAGACGGTTTCTGCTGACGGAGAGTTCCTCCACGACAGGGCGCCTTTCCTGATGCGCGGCCTCGGCCTTTCCGGCACGAGGCTGGAGGAAATCATGAACGGGAATATTCGCACGTTCATCGGCGGGGATCCGAAACCCGCGGATGCGGAAGAGGCCCTGATGCTCTGTGCCTGCCTGCGTGAGAAGCTGGCAGAGATGGCTTCCCGTGACGAAAGCTTCCATCCGGACGCTTCCGAGATCGACAGGGCGGAGCGGTATTTCAGCAGAAAGGTTTATGGAGAGTAACAAACAGAAATGGGAATGATCACAGCAAAAATGCCCTGGCAGGGTGCTATGGGCGATATTCCGATGCACCTGGACTATTTTGATGGTTCCATGTTTGACAAAGTCAAGGATATTGCAGACCGGTATCCTTCTTTTGTCGCATTTGACTTTATGGGCAGATCCACGACCTATCGGAAGATGGTTG
>JAGCAN010000066.1 GCA_017652685.1 Oscillospiraceae bacterium | reverse complement strand
TCAGCAGCGCCGCGACGGTGATCAGTGTGGACATCTTTACCTTCATGTTAAACAGCCTCCCTTCTTCCGATGATCTCCGCCAGCATCTGCCGGATCTCCCGCAGCTCCGCGGCGATCTCCTGCATACTGGCGTTCTGGTTCCTCTCCGCTTCCTTGTAGCCGTAGCAGGACAGGAAGCTCTTCCGGCTGATCAGCACCCGGTTCCCGCTGATCCGCACCGCGAATGGCAGCTGCCCGTTCCTCGCGTACCAGATCAGCCGCCCCGGGTCCATCTTCATGACTTTCGCCGCGGTCGCCGGCGTGATCCAGTCGCCAGACATAGCTTTGATATCGTCCAGCGTCATTTGGTTTCATCTCCTTTGTTAAGATTTCTAAACTTTCACGGCAAAAAAATATTCCGTGACGGTCCCGGGTTCAAGCTCAAGAAGCTGGCAGGCCTTCTTGATCTCCGCCTGAGTAAAGTAATAGTAACCGGTCAGTTTGTTCGACAACGTTGCTTCGGAAACTCCCAAGGCTTCGGAAAAGGCCTTCTGAGATCCGAACTTTTCCTTGATGCGTCCAGAGAGCTTACTGTAATCAAAGAAAATTCTCTCCATCCGTGGCACCTCCTTCCCCTATATTTTGTGGTTTAGATTTCTAAACCTCCACCATTATAAACATTAGCAGTTATCATTGTCAATAACTATTTTTAGATTTCTTAACATTTTATTTGAGTTTTCTATAATAATGTGGTATCCTGTGTGTGGGAGATGATTTTATGACCGAGTTTCAGGAAAGACTTTTGAAAGCAATCGCCGAACGGAACATAACCGCAGCTGAGCTTTCCAGGATCACAGGAATTGATAAGGGATCCTTAAGCAACTATATTAATGGGCTCTATGCACCGAAGCAGGATAAATGCTTTCTATTGGCCAGGGCTTTATGCGTGGATCCAGGATGGTTAATGACCGGGGACGAACCGTCTCAGAAGCAACTCGCAGAGGAAAATATGCTTGTTGACGCGTATCGTCACGCAGACGAAGGTACAAAATCAGCAGTCCGTAAACTGCTCGATATTAAATAAAGGAGGGAAAAACGATGAAGAAACTGCTCACCATCATCCTGATCCTCGCGCTGGCCGTGCCGGCGCTCGCCCTGGCGGAAGAAACGGACCCGATCGTCGGGGCCTGGTATGTTATCTTTAATTATAAAGAATTACCTCCACAGCCTGCGATTGAAGAAAAGGACTATGTGGTGAATGTGTTTGTCTTTGAACCTTCAGGAGCGTTAACGTTCTTTGCTCTGGATGCGAAAAAAGACAACACGAGAGAAGCATACGCAGATATATCCGGGAAATGGACAAAGAAAGACGACAAATATACTTATAGCGGGATAGGGATTGGAAACAATCTTGGCTTGGAATTAGATGGAGATATCATAAAAGTTCAAATAACAGATAATATTTGGTACGTTATGCACAGGATGGAATGGGACAGCTTTTACGACACCATGATTTATAGATAAAGGAGTCGACTCTGAATGATCTGTCCGAAGTGTAAAACGGATCTGGTACAATGTACCAACTACTGTCCGAATTGTGGAAAGAAACTGTCAGCGGATCAGAAGAAACGCAGGACGAAGAGCCGCGGGAACGGAACCGGCTGCGCGTACTACGATCCAATTCACCGTTACTGGGTCGCCCAGATCGTTGACGGATATAGGGATCTGCCGGCCTTCGACCTGGACAACCCGGAGAACAGGAAGCAGAAAATCCCGATCAAGAAGACGAAAGCCGGCTTTAAGCGCAGGGAGGACGCGCTGGCCTACTGCGCGGAGCTGAAGAACGGCCCGCAAAAGCCCGTCCTGGCCCCCACGCTGGAGGTTTACTGGAACACTTACCAGGACGGCCAGTACAAAGCCCTGAGCGCGTCAAAACAGCAGGCATACCGCACAGCATGGACCAACCGCCTGGCATCCATCGGAGGGACACGGATCGACCAGCTGACGGTCGCGGATCTCCAGAAACTGGTCGACGATAAGTGCAACAGCTATTATACCGCCCGGGATGTCCGCACGCTGCTGATCAGCCTGTTCAGGATCGCCGCCGCGGATGGGTACGCCCGGCAGGAGATCCCGACATTCATCCAGCTGCCGAAACTGGAGGAAAAGGAGCAAACGCCCTTCAGCGAGACAGAGCAGGCGTCCCTCTGGAAGCTCTACGAGGGCGGAGATCTCCGTGCGGCTGTTCCGCTGCTGATGATCTATACCGGCATGATGCCCGGCGAAGCGATGACGCTCCGTGTGGACCAGATCGACATTCCCGGCCGCCGGATCCACGGCGCCGGCATAAAGACGAAGGTCCGGAAACAGACCGACATCGTCCTGGCGGACGACATCGTTCCGGTGGTCGAGGAGCTGATCGCCCACGCGCAGCCCTCCGGATACATCTGGAAGCGCGTCGAGGACGAATGGTACGCGAACTATTACGACGCGCTGACGGCCGCGAAATGCCGCCGCCTGACCCCGTACAGCTGCCGCCACACGACCGCGACCGCGCTGGCAATCACGGAAGGCATCGCGCCGCAGACCGTGAAGAAGGTCATGCGCTGGAGCACCAGCAAGATGCTGGACCGCTACGCGCACCCGGATCAGGCCGACGCGCTTGAGGCCGTGAACGCGATCAAAAAGGACCGCTGAAATGGTTGTACTACCGAGTTACTACCGAGCGCAAACCGTGGAGCGATTGATTTTACTATATCATATCCTCCCCTGCTAAGGGAGTAGTGTCAGTGATGGCAGCCCGGGTTCAAATCCCGGCTTCTCCGCTTAAACCCGCGAGAAATAAAGCGCTCGCGGGTTTTT
>JAGCAN010000065.1 GCA_017652685.1 Oscillospiraceae bacterium | reverse complement strand
TCTTCGTTGCGGCAGCTGCCATTCAGCTTCTGCAGAGGAAATATCTGCAGAGCAGCAGGTAACTGTAAATGAAAATGAAGTGCTTGCTTTGCAGCAAAAGTTTTCCTGGTCCTATCCATTCTCTCTTTCACAACAACTGCCTTCAAAAGTAACGGCAACAGAATTAAAAAATCTGAAAAAAACGGAAGACTCCGAAGCCCTATCTCTCATAACCCCTGCTGCTACCAATCGCTCTTTCCGCGTGCCTGATTTTGCCACGGCAGAGAAACACATCACTGCCGCCGAAAGGGGTATTGCCACTCATCTTGCCCTGCAGTATATGGATCTCTCCAAAGCTGATTCACCCGAAGATATCCGCGGGGAGGTTGATCGCCTCAAAGCAGGAAAATACCTATCCCCCAGAGAGGCCTCCGCTGTCAATCAGTCTTCTATCGTCAGACTGTTTCATTCTGATCTGGGGCGCAGAATCCGCAGGGCGGATAAACTCCACCGGGAATTTCGTTTTTCTCTCCTCTGCAGCGGCAAAGATCTTTTCGATGCCGACTCAGAAGAGAAAATCCTTCTGCAGGGAGTGGTCGATTGCTGCCTGGAAGAAGCAGGAGAACTTGTCATTATAGATTATAAAACCGATGCTGTCCGCACAGAAGAAGATCTTTCCCGGAAATGTGACCTTTACCGCAGCCAGATCCGGGCTTATTCCCTTGCTCTTGGACGCATCTTCGGCAAACCGGTCAAAGAAACCATTCTCTATTTCCTCTCCTGTGATCGCGCTGTTTCCATCGAATTAACATAGACACAGGCTTAGATAATTCGGAAGAGAATGAATCGGTTGCTCTTCCGACAATTTGTGGGAATAAAAAAGAGACGTGTTTTATAACACGTCTCTAAAAAACTGCAAATCCAGGGGAAATTACTTGATACCGTACTTCTTGTTGAATTTATCAACACGGCCGCTCGTATCCACGAGCTTCTGCTTGCCGGTATAGAACGGGTGGCACTTGGAGCAGATTTCAACAGAAATATTCTGCTTTGTGCTGCCGGTTTCATAAACAGCACCGCATGCGCACTTTATAACAGTGGGTTTGTAGTTGGGATGAATGCCTTCCTTCATATTCTTCAACTCCTAATCATGTGCTGCCTTGATTGTGCCTGAAAAGGCATAGTTACAAGACGCTCGCTTATATTAACACAGCGGGAGAACGAATGCAAGAGGGAAAATATACAGTTGAGAAAACTTTTTCAGGAATCTTTCAGTTGAGAAAATCTTTCAGCTTTTTGCTTCTGGAAGGATGGCGAAGCTTTCGGAGCGCCTTTGCCTCAATCTGGCGGATACGTTCACGCGTGACGTTGAATTCTTTGCCTACTTCTTCCAGCGTGCGGGTACGGCCGTCTACAATACCGAAACGGAGTTCAAGGACCTTTTTCTCGCGGGGTGCGAGTGTGTCGAGGACTTCCTCAAGCTGTTCACGCAGCAGCGAGAAGGAAGCGGCTTCTGCTGGCTCAGAGGCATCTTCGTCCGGGATGAAATCACCCAGATGAGAATCCTCTTCTTCACCGATCGGTGTTTCAAGAGACACAGGCTCCTGTGCAATCTTCAAAATATCGCGGACTTTGTCAATCGGCATGTCCATTTCTGCGGCAATTTCTTCGGCTGTGGGATCATGACCGAGTTCCTGGAGAAGCTGGCGTGAAACCCGGATGGTTTTGTTGATGGTTTCCACCATGTGTACGGGAATACGAATAGTGCGAGCCTGATCGGCGATGGCCCTTGTAATAGCCTGACGGATCCACCAGGTGGCATAGGTTGAGAATTTATATCCTTTGGTATAATCAAACTTTTCCACAGCTTTGATCAGACCGAGGTTGCCCTCCTGGATCAGGTCGAGGAAAAGCATCCCGCGGCCAACGTAGCGCTTTGCGATAGAAACAACAAGACGGAGGTTGGCTTCGGTCATACGCTGTTTGGCAACTTCATCTCCATCTGCCATACGAGTTGCAAGGTCAACTTCCTCTTCAGGAGTGAGCAGAGGAACTTTTCCGATCTCCTTGAGATACATACGTACAGGGTCGTCGGTCGAAAAGGTATCAGCCAGAGAATCCGGATCTGCATTGAGCTCCTCCTCCGTGACCTCTTCAATTTCGGCAATCTCCTCTATTTCAGGGAGAAGGTCGTCATCGAGAGGGGGCAGAATATCTGCATCGGGAATATCAATATCAATATTATTTGTTTCCAGATCCTCATAAAACTTATCAAGAGCTTCTTCGGAAAGCCCCAGCTTATCAAGAACCTTCAGATCATTCTGTGTCAGTTTGCCGTTTTTCCTGCCCTTTTTCATCAGAGCCTCGATCTGCTCTTCGGGCGTTTTCGCAGGCTTTTTCAGCTTGGCTGAGCGCGGCACTGCGATTCTGACACCCTCTTCGTCAATGACTTCATCCAGGTCGGAGTGAACGGCTGCATCTTCTGCCAGAAGGGCATCTGCTGCAGCGGAAAGCTCTTCCGGAAACATTGTCTCGAAGGTTTTGGTTTCTTCTGATTCGTTTTTTGTGTTTTTTGTGCTCATGATCGATATCCTTTCCCGCTGTTTTTCAGCTGATCTGCAAGGGAGCGAAGGTCAGGAGAATTCTGAGAGAGCTCCTGCTGCTCTTTAATTGTCTTAATATAATCCTGTAGGGTGTTTTTCGCGTTGGAGAGATTTTCGGGTTTATTCATGATGCTGACAAGAAGGTTCATTTCTGAGGCTGAAAGAACCTCGCTCAGCACGGTAGTGTTAACAGCCCGGTTTGCCTGAATGCGTTCGAGGAGAAGTGAATAGAGGTGCCCAAGAGCCTCTGATGTAAAGTCAGCTCTGCTGATGGATGCTTCTGCCTCTCCGGCAAGGGAAGGCTCCAGATAGAGAAGACGGATAATTCCTTCTTCGGCAGTAGCAGAAGGAAGATTCTCATATTTTACAGTTTTATCCGGCGGTTGGATGGTATTGACCGGCCTGCTGCTGCGCTCAGCTTCACGCCTTGCCCCGGAAAGCAGACGTCTGCGCTGCTGAGATACCTCTTTGGAGACAGCATCGGCAGGGATGCCTGCCAATTCTGCAACCCGGACGGAGTAAACCTGACGTTCTACACTGCCAGGAAAAGAAGCAATCAGTTTCGTAGCTTCGCGGAGAAAATCTACTTTTTGCTCTGGAACAGCGAGATTATACTTCTTCTCGATATTCATGAGGCGGTAATCAATCTGAGACTCAGATTTGTCAATCAGATTCTGAAAAGCATCTCCGCCGCGCATTTTAATATATTCATCTGGATCCTTGGCGCCCTCCCAACGAAGGACTTTTACTTTCACATCAAGTTTTTCCAGGATGTCTATCGCACGTTGAGAGGCTTTCAGCCCGGCTCCGTCACTATCATAGGCGAGAATAACTTCTTTTTTATACCGGGACAGAAGCTGTGCCTGCTCTTTCGTAAGTGAGGTTCCCAGAGACGCGACTGTGCTGTCAAAGCCCGCCTGATGCAGGCTGACAACGTCAACATTGCCTTCAACAAGAATGATGTAGTCCCGTTTACTCTTCCTGGCAAGATTCAGGCCGAAAAGAAGCCTGCCCTTGGTAAAGACCAGAGTATCGCGGGTGTTGAGATACTTCGGCTCACCGTCTCCAATGATCCTGCCGGAGAATCCTGCGACATTGCCGCGGACATCAATCACCGGGAACATCAGACGGTTGCGAAAGGTGGAATAAGTTCCACCCTTACTGCCGGGACGAATCAGGTCGGCATCTGAAAGTTCACTTAATGAAAATCCCTTGGCAAGCATTGCCTTAACAAAGGTGTCATAACTGTCTGGAGCGTAGCCTAAGCCGAAAGAAGTTGCTGTTTTGCGGGAAATCTGCCTTTTTGCGACATAGTCCCGCGCTGCAGCCCCAACTGGAGAATTCAGTTGTTCATGAAAGTAGAGAGCGGCAGCTTTGTTTACTTCATAAATACGGGCTCGCCTGCGGGATTGGGCATCATTTTCCTGCTCAGGAACGGGAATCCCGGCCCGTTTTGCGAGACGCTCAACTGCTTCCGAGAAAGTCAGTTGATCGATTTCCATGATGAAATTGATAACGCCTCCGCCTTTACCGCATCCGAAACAATAATATATCTGTTTATCAGGAGATACGGAAAAACTCGGCGTTTTTTCATTATGAAAAGGACAAAGACCGAAGTAGTTGGCACCGCTCCGCTTTCCGAGAGAAACATATTCCGAAACAACGTCGACAATATCGTTCCGGTCGGCGAGTTCCGTCAGAAAGGCTTCAGAGAACATTTTTATTTCACCGTCCAAGCAAAGGGAATAAACAGTTCACTGTATTTTTCCATGGCATACCCGTCCGTCATACCTGAAATGTAATCACAGGCTGCGCGCTGAGGGCTTTCCAGTAAAGCTATAGCGGCATATTCTTCCGGGAGAGCACCGGGATCAGAAGAATAATAGTGATAGAGCTTTTCAATAATTCCGTCAACTTTGCTTTCTTCACTCTTTGCAACAGGATTTACATAAATGTCGGAGTACATGTAAGAATGGAAAAACTCAAAGGTGTCCTGCATAGAGGGAGAAAACGAAATCTTCCCACCCTTGCTGTTTTCAACCAGATCTTTCACAAAAGTGTTGATTCGCTCACTGTTCCGTGAGCCGCATTCCTCCCGGATCCGTTCCGGAACATCATATTCGGTGATAATTCCTGCACGGATAGAATCATCCAAATCATGATTGATATAAGCAATCCTGTCACTCAAACGGACAACGGTGGCCTCACAGGTGTCATCCGGGGAACCGTGCGTATGATTGAGGATACCCATTCGTGTTTCAAAGCACAGATTGAGGCCATGCCCGTCCTTCTCAAGGTAATCAACAACGCGCAGGCTCTGTTCATAATGCTTGAAACCATCCTCAAAAATACGGTTCAAGGCTCGTTCACCTGCATGGCCGAATGGCGTGTGCCCAAGATCATGACCAAGTGCAATCGCTTCAACAAGGTCTTCATTCAGACGGAGGGCTCTCGCAACTGTTCTCGCAAGACGGCTGACCTCCAGTGTATGCGTGAGGCGTGTACGGTAATGGTCACCTTCAGGGCGGAGAAAAACCTGTGTTTTATGTTTAAGGCGGCGGAAGGATTTGGAATGCGTAATACGGTCGACATCCCGCTGGAAACAGGTACGGATGGCGCATTCGTCTTCTTCAATACGGCGGCCACGGGATGAATCCGCAAGGACACCATAGGGACCGATCAAGATATGTTCCAGGTTTTCCCGTTCTTCTCTGGGACAGGACATTGTGCGCCCTCCTTTCATTGCTCACCGGCTGAGTCATGCTGTCTGAATATCTTATACGGAATAAATAATAAAATTACTTTTTTATTTGAAAAATATTTTTTAACAATTACATCATCCAGTTGCCTGTGTGACAGAAGTGTGATACTTTATCTGATAAAGTGTACTCATAAAATAAAGGAGGCAAAACAAATGGATGAACTGAAAAAAATAAACGATCAGGAACTTGAAAACGTGGCAGGAGGTTTCCAGAATCAGTATGGTAGCTGGAGAGTTGTTGCAGGGCTGCAGAGCGGATGGCTCGCTATGCGGACCGCTCCGACATATGATTACAGCAACGAGATGAGAGGGAATGAACTGTATAACGGAGATCAGGTTCAGATCCTGGGCGCTCCCGTTGTTGGCAGCGATAACCGTACCTATATTATGGTGTATTCGCCCAAAACAGGAGCCAGGGGATACGTAAACGCAAGCTTTTTGAGGTAATATCAAACACGTATCATTTATTGCTGAAGCCGCTTTCGAACATAATCGAAGGCGGCTTTTTCTCCGTCTTCTTTCAGAATCATCAGCATTCTTTCAATTTCTGTAGCTGTCGTCGGATGAATAAGCAGATTCATTTCGTGAGAAGTATAATACTGAAGAGGCGCGCCATCATAGTAGTTTTCTCCGAGATAGATTTTACTGGCTGCAATGCGGTCACAAAACATTTCAGCGATAAAACGGAGCGGCATCGGATTTCCGCCGTAAACCCAGGTTCCATCCGGTTCCTTACGGTAATCAATCCAGTATTCCAGATGATGGCGGTTTCGCCCTTTATGGTGCAGCCAGGCGAGAGAGACGCCCGTTTCATTTCGCTCCGCATCATTCGGGCTTCTGCTTCCCTGATAATACTTTGCACCTGGTAAAAATTCTACCAGGGAATATTTACTGAGATCATGCGTCAAGCCCTGCCATATCAGCCCAAGCCGGCAACAGTAACGACAGACAAGATGGCGATGCCGCGTTATGGTAATAAAGTGTTTCAGAGGATGCGGTTTAAATGTACCTTTTTTTGCAGAACACATGATGATCTGATCCCTGCCTTCCGGAAAAAATAGGGCATGACGGATGGGAGAAACGGTAGACGAAAGCTTATCATAAAACCAGAAGCAGTGCAAGCGGAAATGAATACCGGATACTTCAAAAAAAGATTGATGCAGCAGATGATTTCTGTTATATTGCTATCAAAAGATGTTATGAAAAATGAGGAGGCTCAATTAATGAAAAAGCTGTTTTCAATCCTTTTGATACTGTCAATGATCACCGTTTTTCCCGTTGCAGGGCTGGCAGATTATGGAGATGGTCTGGACGACTATCTTTATTCTACTGGGAGCAATGGTGTTACCCTGACGAAGTATTTTGGAGAGGGTGAGACCACACTGGTGCTCCCGACCGAGGTAGAAGGGCTGCCGGTAACAAGAATCGGTGAAAAATGCTTTGAAGATCATGACGAAATAGAATCAGTTGTTCTCCCTGAGACGTTGAAAGTGATCGGATACCGCGCTTTTTACGGATGCTCAAAACTTTCTGATATGAATGTTCCGGATTCTCTGGAGCAGACGGGTGGCTGGGCCTTTGCTCACACAGGATTCACCAGTTTTGAGTTCCCGGAAGGATTTGACACTCTGGGATACGGGACTTTTTATGGCAGCAGTAATCTTGAGACGGTAGTTCTGCCGGAAGGAGTTGATTCCATCGGTGAAAACACGTTCAGAGGTTGTTCGAAGCTTCGGAGTGTAACTATTCCTTCGGCTGATATAGAAATCAATATCAAGGGATTTGAGGAGAACAGCAAGGTAACCATACTTGGGGTTCCCGGCAGTTATGCCGAAAAATATGCGAAAGCAATTGGTATCGGGTTCGAAGAATATCATAAGACAGAAGAAATCGAAGAACATGAAGAACCAATGCCTTTGGGATGGATCTGCCCGAACTGCGGGAAGGATAACAATGGTAATTTCTGCCCGTTCTGTGGTACGAAAAAACCGCCGGAAGAAATCATCTGTACCGAATGCGGGGAGGTTTATCCTCCTGAAACGGATTATGCTTTCTGCCCGAACTGCGGAAATCCGCTGTCACAGCAGTCAGATGCTTCGAAACCGGCTTCTTCATCATCCAAAACATCAGAAGCAAAAACCGTGTCTGATCCAATCTCAGAGTCGACTCAGGAATCTACTCCAGACACGTCTGATAATGGAGCAATTCCGGAAGAGTTGGTTGGTGATTGGCAGGGCGTTGGAAAACCGAAAAACGGCGGAGCTTCCATTGACCTGACAATCCATGTTGAAGAAGACGGAACCGGCAAATATACGTTTGATCAGGCAGGATATCATGAAAGCTTCCCGTTTACAATTTCTCGGGACGGCAAGCGCTTCTCGGTAGATGTTCCGGCTACCAGCCAGTTGGGCAGTGTAGACGGTACATGGGAAGTGGAAGATGATGTGCTGAAGCTGGACATTACCTCGACGTTTATCAGCGGTGGAAGCTATTCCTACAATGCGGAATGCAAAAGGATCGTTGCAGAGAACAAAGGGAGTTCTACAGCTGAAGGAAATCAGAAAGGTTTTGAGGGAGAATACTCCTGGCTTTCTTATCATTTGACGGTTGATTCCAAAGAAATCGTGCCGGGGACTGAATTGGATAAATCCCCTTTCAGTACGATTAAAGACAAGATGTTTGCGAAGATCCGTCTGATGGGAAAAGATGGAGAAATCCTCACAACAGATCTGCAGGATGACAACAAGATGGGGCAGTTTGTGCTGACAGATAAGGATGGGAAAGAACTTTCTCTCTATTCTGTGAGTATGTGGGGTATTACCTTTGATGCAGACTTAGGCTTCAGCACGCGCGAGACCCAGGAGGGTTTTGACCTTATCTTCCTTGTGGGAGACAATGACCGAATCGAAGACCTGACTCTTACCGTGAAAGGTCAGTAAATAATAATCGGATAATAATTCAAAAGGGAGGAGAAAGAGCGGTGAAAAAACTGATTTCGATTTTGCTGTGCATCCTGCTTTTGTCAGGGACTATGATGTGTATTGCCTATGCAGAAAACGGGGTTTGCCAAAACTGTGGAGAACAATATCCCGTTGGAGAGGGTTACGCTTTCTGCCCGAACTGCGGTGAGCCGCTGAAAGAGAATGACGAGCTTGACTTTATGATTCCAATGGTTACGAAGGTAACGGATGAAGAGGAATATGATGAGTTGCCGGAGGACGGAAGCTTTGACCTAACAGACTATGTTCTAAACCAGCTGGACAATTCTCTTTACCGGGAGACCTATGAAGCGCTTGCTGGAGGAGAAATCGTTTCCGTGGGAGGTTGGGGAGCAACAGCTAAAGGAGTTCAGCAGACTCTGATAGACCTTGGACAGAAGCTTTCAGCTGATGGACAGGCAGGCGGAAAAACCTTTGATGCCGTCCATGCAATCCAGGATGCGTTTGGTATAGAGCGTACTGACAAAGTCGATGATGAAGCATACTCTCAGCTGCTTTTGCGTCTGCTGGTACTCAAGGAAATGGAAAAGGATGAGTACAACGTGGCAGAAAAGCTCTGTGATTTGCCCGGCGAACCGATCGACTATGACGAGTGCAGTTATATGATGGCTTGTGCGGATTATCTGAAAGGAAATTACTATAAAGCTCAGGAAAGATTTGAATCCTGTTATTGGGGAGATTCGGAAGAGCGCGCAGAAAAATGCGTGCAGCCGTGGCCTTCTACCGGACAACTCTGGAAAGACAGTAGCCTTGGAGCGGGGACCCAATTGACTGTCAAGGTGAACGGAGAACCGGATGTGGGCATGCATGTGAAGATCTATCAGGAGAACGGGAACCTCGCAGCGATGCTGTTTATCGGAGGATCGGGAAGTGCGTCTACCTGGCTGCCTGGAGGAACCTATACAATCAAGGATGGAACAGGAACCGATTGGTACGGGCGGGAAGACTCATTCGGGTATTATGGTGATTATGAGGTGATGACCTTCGACGATTACGGAACGACTGAGGTGGATCTCCAATCCGGATATTCCTACACGATCACCATTAACGTACAGAATGCCTCACCGGATGCTTCCAACGTGGGCAGTATGTACGATGACTATGAAGATTTCTGAACATCAGAAACAAAATAAACATGGAGAAAGGACAATGCTATGAAAAAACTGATCGCATTTCTTTTGTGTGCATCAATGCTGGCAGGCATGACCATATGCTTCGCAGACGGGGAAACCTGGACCTGTGAAAGCTGCGGGCGGGAGAGCACCGGAAACTTCTGCCCTTACTGCGGAGCGCCAAAACCGGAAGAGGAGAAGGATGAAATCTTCCCGGAGGCACCAGCAGGAACCTTTTCCATCCGCAACGGAATCCGCTGGGGCATGAGCGGCTACGAGGTGGAAACAAGAGAACAGCATCTAAAGGACGGAGAGGATGAATACAGAGAATATTACGCGGATGATACATACGACCTTACAAGCCTCTATTATGATGACACGGAAGAGAAAAAGCTTTGCGGCTTTCCGGTCGATCTGAGCTATCGATTCTCCAGAGACAAGCTCTTCCTTATCACATATCACATAGAATATATCGGTTATAATCTGCAGGTTCTCGAGGCGAATACCTATCTGAAGAATGCTATGACGGCAAAATACGGGGAGGGGCATGAAGCAACCCGGGACGAAATGGAACAAATCAGAAATGTGATGGATGCGGCAGACATCTATTATTACGAGGAAGAGACCAGGCGGATCACAGTCTGGAATCTCCCGGAGGATACAATCGCCGCCTTTCTGGAAGGCCTTTACTATGAAGATTCACGGCTTATCTACTTCCAATACGACACAATGCTTAACGGGCTCCCGGTAGATGGCGTATACAACACCAATGGACTGTGATTCTAGAAGTATTAAAACTTGAACATAATTATTTTGTCATTTATAATGTATAATAAATTTATAAGAAAGGGAGAATCAAATCATGAAAAAACTCTTCGCGTTACTTCTGGTGTTCTGCATGCTGCTGCCTGTTGCTGCAGTAGCTGAAGCCATCGGCCCGGAAGAAGCTATCGACAAAGTGTTCGACGAATGCCCCATCGACATCATGCTTGCAGAGGGAATCAAAGTATCCCAGACAGGTGGTAACTGGAAAATTTCTTTCGGATCAAAATACGGAGATTTCAGCTATCTGGTTGACGGAGCGAGTGGAGAAATCCTTGAAAAGAATGAACCGGAAATCGATGAAAAGCCGTCTGATCCGGCATCAGATGCCATCAGTGCCTGTTTCGATAGCCTGGATGGATATGACGGGAAAGCAGAAAACATTAAGCTCAGTATGAAGACCATTGACGGGGACCTGAATGTTGCCGTGACATTTGACTGGAACGGGAAAGCATACGACATGCTCTACAACACGGTCACCGGAGAAGTGATCGACAATACGGAAGAGACGGAAGAATCGTATTATGTGATCGGGTCCAGTGAAAACACGTATGCCGGTTTGTATAAAAGAATGTGCCTTAACCTTGACCTGAAGGCCAATCCGATTCCGGAACCGGACGAAGATATGGGGGCAATAGGTTCGGAAACGTTGCATGCGAAAGTACTGAAGGACGATTCTGAATCGTATGAATATATTGGATATTGTCGTGGCTGGGACGGAAAAGACCGGTATATTTGTTGGAGCTGGACGGGAATACACGAGGATGGCTCTACCATTGCCATGCTTGTTTTCTATACGCCGGATGGAAAGTATCTTGGAAATATCCAGAGGGATCTTTCTGCAGGTACATCAACATCTTCTCATAACAGTCCATACTTTGTCCCTGGCGAACCTATCAATAAGAAGTAAATTATAGTACACCCAATACACACACTCCCCTGCAAAAACAGGGGAGTGACCTTATATCCATGATGAATCTGCAAATCTGAAACCAAGAACCAATATCTGGAATGAAAAAAGGGAAAGGATAGAGCAATGAAAAAAGTGATCGCAATCCTTTTGTGCAGCATCCTGTTAGCAGGGATCGCAGGTATCGCAATGGCAGAGAGCCGTTTCTGCCCATTCTGCGGGCAGGAATATCCAGTTGAGCAGGGTTATGCTTTCTGCCCAAATTGTGGAAAAGCGTTGCCGCAGAAAGTATCTAAAAGTACAGAGAATGAGCAGAATAAGAACAGCAATGCTGTGACAGTCGGAGATGTCGTGTCATTCGGGAGGTATGAGCAGGACAATGACCAGACTAACGGAGCGGAAGGGATTGAATGGATCGTTTTGGATGTTCAGGGTGAAAAGGCATTGCTGTTGAGCAAGTATGGATTGAACTGTAAAACGTATTATAAAACCCAGACTCCTGTAACATGGGAAACATCCGACCTTAGAACATGGCTGAATGGAGAATTCTTCGATTCGGCTTTTAATAAAGAAGAGCAGGGGAGAATTCTGACTTCAAATGTCACAGCAGATAAGAATCCTGAATACAATACCGATCCCGGCAATGACACAAAAGACGATGTTTTCCTCTTGTCAGCTGTTGAAGTGAACCGATATCTGACCGAAGAAACTGCAAAGTGTACAGCGACGGCATATGCATTAGCGGCAGGAGCGTCCTCCGGGAAGAACGGTAATTCGTGGTGGTTCCTGCGTACACCTGGGTCAGAGCAGAAAATGGTAATGATTGTAAAGACAGATGGTACAATGAATACGGGAGGAGGAGTTCCGGACGGAAAGGGAGCATATGGAGTCAATCGCCCGGCTCTTTGGATTGATCTCAGCAACTGGGAAACATATGAGCAGCCTTCTGCAGGAGAAAATTCCACAGAAAACGCTCAAACAGAGCCGATGCCCGAGAAAGAGAGCGTCCCCGCTTTCAATGCTAAAGATACAGAAGATTCCCCGTATGTGATTGGTTCCACTGAAAACACTTTTGCAGGGTTGCATCAGAGAATGTGCGTGAACCTCGACCTTAAAGCGAATCCGATTCCAAAGCCGGATGAAGATATGGGAGCAATAGGTTCGGAAACGTTGCATGCGAAAGTATTGAAGGATGATTCTGAAACGTACGAATATATTGGATATTGCCGTGGCTGGGACGGAAAAGACAGGTATATTTGCTGGAGCTGGACCGGAATACACGAGGATGGTTCCACCATTGCCATGCTTGTTTTCTATACGCCGGAAGGAAAGTATCTTGGGAATATCCAGAGAGACCTTTCTGCAGGAACGTCAACTTCTTCCAGCCGATGCCCGTACTATGTCCCAGGTGAGCCAATCAATAAAAAATAAAAAGAGTGTTTCAGTATTACATCACTCTTCTGAATACTATATCCAGGCGAGTGGCTATGCATCTGAAGATTACATATGAATTATAAAAGAGAAGGGATAGAACGATGAAAGAACTGATAGCATTCCTTTTATGTGTAATGATATTGGCAGGGATGACAACAGGCTTTGCAGATGCTGAAAGCTGGATCTGCAATGAATGCGGGAAGGAAAGCAACGGAAACTTTTGCCCATATTGCGGGGCTAAGAAACCGGAAACGGAAGTGACCTGTAGTTCATGCGGAGAAGTTTATGCCCTGGATCTGGGGTATGCTTTTTGTCCGAACTGCGGGGCGGCCCTTGAAAAACGTGAAGAAGAGCCCCCGGAAGAGACTCTTTCCTATTCTGTTGACTTCTGCATCTGGAACATGAAAACCGATCGTCTTGTGGCAATTGTCAACGAGAATGACATGACGGAAGAAACTCTCCCTGCCGGGGATGTTTATGGGCCGAGACTGACAGTCAAAAATTTTTCCGAAAAGGCAATCAGACCAGTGATTACAGCTGTCCTAAATGGTAAAGAGCTTGTGTGGGAACGGATGGAGATTGGCAAATCGGAGGAATGGTCGTTTGTTATAACAGAGAATTCTCCGGCGGGTGAATATGAATACACGTTTTTTGTGGATGGAAAAGAAGCTGCTTCAGGGCATTATATTGTAAAGAGTGAAGGGCAGCTCAGTGAAGATGTGCCGGTGATAGAATCCGTTATCCTGATGGGCAGTAAAGTTATCGTTACGTGGAAAGAAGTCCCCGGAGCGGAAAACTATACGGTTTATCGGTCTGAAGATAATAAAGATTACAGCAAGATCGGTCTTACCATTCCTCGGACATCATATACCTGCAAAACCTGCG
>JAGCAN010000064.1 GCA_017652685.1 Oscillospiraceae bacterium | reverse complement strand
GGTTGATGCCGCATGGAGGCTCAGCCGGGAAGTCAAACACGCCGAGAATCTGGACGAGATTTTTCTCCACAGCGATTATATCAGCATCAACGTGCCCTACACCGAGTCGACCCACCACATGCTCAATGCGGAAGCTTTTGCAAAGATGAAAGTCGGCGTCCGCATCGTGAACGAGAGCCGGGCCGAAGTGGTGGATGACCTCGCCGTGACCGAAGCGCTGGATACCGGAAAGGTGGCAAAATATGTCACGGACTTCCCGAACGAGACCATCCTGAAAGCGCCGAACGTGATTGCCCTGCCGCATATCGGAGCTGCGACGCCGGAGAGCGAGGAGCGGTGCGCGGAGATGGCCGCTACCGAGCTTCTCGATTATCTGGAAAACGGCAACGTGCATAACTCAGTCAACCTGCCGGATGCGTCCCTCTCCAGGATGGGTGTTTGCAGGCTCTGCGTGTTCCACCGCAATGTGCCGCGCATGCTGACAAAGATCCTCGATTTTATCTCTGACCGGAACATCAACGTTGAGCATATGATCAACAAACCGCGCGGAGAATACGCCTATACTATCATTGACCTCGGCAAGAAGATCGGCCCGAAGACGGCCGATGCCATCCGCTCTATGTCGGACATTCTGCGTGTCCGCGTCATTTATACCGACTGATGATGAAAACGGAAAAACTGTATTACAGCGACAGCCATCTGACGGCGTTTTCTGCCCGTGTTCTCCGCTGTGACAGCCTGGAGGACGGCCGCTTTGCCGTTGTGCTGGACAGGACGGCTTTCTTTCCCGAGGGAGGCGGACAGCTCGCCGACACGGGCACGATCGGAGAAGTGCGTGTTCTGGATGTGCATGAGAAAAAAGGGGAGATCCTCCATTATCTGGCCTCTGCCCTTCCGGAACAGGCGGAAGTACACTGTGTGCTTGACAGGGAGCAGCGGCTGCGCCGGATGCAGAACCATTCCGGTGAGCATGTTTTCTCTGGGCTTGTCCACAGCACCTACGGATACGACAACGTCGGCTTCCACATGGGGGAGACCTGCATGACGATCGACTTCTCCGGCGAGCTGACGTGGGAGCAGGTGCTCTCCATTGAGCACCGCGCGAACAAAATCGTCCGGGAGAACCGCCCCATCAGGACCTCTTTCCCGCCCCCCGAGGAACTCGCTTCCCTGGACTACCGCTCCAAGCTCGAACTCACGGAAAATGTGCGCATTGTTGAGATTGAAGGTGTTGACCGCTGTGCCTGCTGTGCACCGCACGTCAGCTTTACCGGGGAGATCGGCATCATCAAAGCCCTCTCCTGCGAAAGGCACAGAGGCGGCGTGCGCATTGAAGTAGTTTGCGGTATGGACGCTCTGGAAAACTTCAATGCCCGCCAGCAGAGCGTGACGGAGATTTCTAATCTGCTCAGCGCAAAACGCGGAGAAGTATCCGCCGCGGTGGAGCATCTGCTTGCAGAACGGGATGAACTGAAGTTCGCCCTCACGGCAGCAGAGAGAAGACTGACGGCAGCGCTTGCCGATGCCGTGCCGGAGACGGACGGGAATCTTCTCTTTCTCAATTTTGCGGCAGTGCCGCTGAACAGCAGTGCCGGAACGCAGAGAGCGGCAGACCCGAACAGTGCGGGCATCCTGAAAAGCGATGTCGCCCAGCGGGAACTGGTCAATCTCCTCGTGCCGAAGTGCAGCTGCATGGCGGCTGTGTTTGCCGGCAGCGACGAAACCGGCTACCGCTATGTCATCGGCAGCGCAAACACGGATCTCCGTGCCAAGGCAAAAGAAATCAATGCGGCGCTCTCCGGGCGCGGCGGCGGCCGGCCGGAGATGATCATGGGTTCCTGTACCGCCCCGGCTTCCGTAATCCGGGAATTTTTCAGAAGCGCTGTTTAAACCACCATACAGAATAATTGGCATCACCTCTTGTTCGAGGTGGTGCCAATTTATTTCTATGCTGTTTAGTTGTTCGTGGGAAAAGGATCAGTGCTGAACAGGAGTCACATTTGCCCAGTAGTTTTGAATGGCTTCTGCAAGCTGCTCGCGAGTACACTGGTCAGCCAGGTAGCGCTGCATCTCCATGCCGAGTTTGGAGTAGTGATCATCAGGATCGTAGTCATAGCTGGAGATCGTCAGACCGGCATCTGCATATTTTTTGACGGAAACACCGATGTCATTCGCGCAGGGAACGTCATTGCTCTTGAAGGGGGAGATCATGGCGCAGGTGTCGCTGACCAGCGTTTTGGCTTCGTCGGACAGAGCAAACCAGTTGAGGAAATCAACTGCAACGGCACGCTGTTCATCAGTGGTGCTTTCGCTGTTGTCAACATAGAAGTACTTGCTGCCGAAAACAACCATCTTGCCGGTGAACTCGTCTTCGAGATTCTGCGGGATCGGCATCAGGCCGATGTTGCCGGTGTAATCATAGTCGATGATGTCATTCCATTCCCAGCAGCCGCCGAACTGGAAGGCATCAACGCCCTCAGAAAGTACCTGGTGCACGAGAGCATCTTCAGCAGAGATTGGAGCAGCCTTGAAGTAGTTGTACTCCTTAAGTACATCGAAGGTGTCCATCAGGGCGTTGAACTTGGCATCCTGCATCAGATCGACTTTACCGTCGTAAAGATCCTGAATGAAAGCATCAACGTCGGTATGCTCTTCATAGACATGCTGCAGGTAATGTGCTGCCAGAGACCAGTCGGGCTTGAGGATAGCGGTGGGAAGCTCCATGCCGCCTGCGACCATGCGATCCAGGAAAGCTTTGAAATCGTCAAGGGTCTTAATGGATTCGGGGTCGAATTCTTCACCGAGAGTGGTTTCGATAGCATCAGCATTGTAGAGAATGCCGCGAGCTTCGACGCACACCGGGAAGCCGACTACTTTGCCGTCCACGCTGATGGCGTAGTCGGTGTCGGAAACCCAGTCCTCACCGGTCATGTCGTACCCGTAAATGGCACCGAGGGAATACACGTCTTTTGCATCAACCATGTTGATGGTATAGGGGTCTTTTGCAGCATAACGGGTGGAGAGATGGGCAGAGACGGTATCCTGGGAATAGTAGACTTCGATGTCAACACCGTTCGCTTTGCCGTATTCTTCAGCTGCTTCTTCCAGATGCTCCTGAATTTCGTTCTTGGAGTTGAAGATCGTGATGGAGACTTTGCCTGCTGCGCTGGCGCTTGCGCTACCGCAGATAACGAGTGCAAGAATCATGGCGAGGGTCAGGGTCAGAGAGATGGCGCGTTTTGCTGTGCGTTTCATGTTTTATACTCCTTTAAAATTTATATATCTTTACCAGTTCCAGAGATTGGCAGGTTTTTTCTGCAGCGGCTCCCGCGTTACAAAGAGCAGAACGGAAGCATGCGGAGCGAGTGTGTCTGCGAAGAATTTTTCCTGCACAGATTCTACACCTGCGTCCTCCCAGCGGTACCGGTATTGATACCAGTTGTTCTCCCCGAAAAGTGCCTGCAAACGGCAGGCAACTGTCAGTTCTTCATCCGTCGGGTTCATGACGAAGAGCAGATTACCCTGAGGCAGAGAATGCGTTATGACGAGTTCACGGCGAGAGCTGCCAAAAAGGGGCAGTTCCGGTGTATGAATACCGGAAGGCTTAACCAGGTTCAGAAGCTCCATTCGGTCGGCTCCCAGACGGTGTACCGGATCTGAGGTGCTGACGATACCGCCTGACAACGCCTGGAAAAGTGCAAGACTGCGTACTTCCGAAGGCGTCAGCATCGTGGCAAAATCACGAAGCAGCATGGCATCCGGGTCATTCTGCCAGAAAACATGATTGAAATAGTTGTCACACGGCAATTCCCGCAGCATATTCACAGGGCCGTAAGACTCTGCCCAGCGCGCCCCGCAGTCTCCGGCAAGGCGCATTCCGTCGGCATAGCCTATAAAAGGCATAAATGGGGCAATACATCCAAGAAGGTAGCTATCTTCCCCGATAGCCTCCCGTACGGCGGCCAAAGTGTTGCGCAGGATCTGGACAGAAGTCAGCGCCGGATTGAAACGCTGCACGGTGGAGCTGTCATGCATGTTCCAGAGTATGAAGTCTGTTTTGAAGAAGGAGAACCCCCATGAACGGAGGGTGCGAAAAACTTCGGCAATGTACGCAAGCGCTTCGGGATGGCTCGTATCGAGAACATAATAGTCACAGTCCGAGTTGCCCCAGATTTTCGGCTCAGTGTAACTGCGCAGCTGAATGAGCGGCTTTCCGTCACGGTCATGCAGGATCCAGTCCGGATGATCCCGGTACAGGACAGAGCGGTCGCCGACTATAAAAGGCGCTACCCAGATTCCCGGCTGAAAACCCTCCTCAAGAATGGTCTTCGCTGCTTTCTGCAGGCCGCCGGGCCAGCGGTGATTGGGTACCAACCAGTCACCGAGGCTTGGCGTGTAACCGGCGTCAAGCTCTACAAACTGGAATGGAAGAGCGGAGGCTTTCAGCCCCTTCAATGTTTCTTCCAGCGTCTGCTGGTCCATTGTTTCATAGGCATAATACCAGCTGGACCAGAAAAATGCGGAGCTCTTGTCATGCCGGGCATGCATTGTTTCGGCAATGCGCTGAGCACAGGCATGCAGGCCGTCACATAACCCATCGGATTCCTCAAAATACAATGTGGGGAGTGTAAGAAAGGCACCGCCGGTACCTTCCAAATTGAAGCACGCGGAAAAGTGCTGCCGGTCTGCAACGGAAAAATGCAAGCCGAAGAGCCGGTGATCCTCTGCATAAGCCAGCAGGGTATTTTCTCCCTGGTGCAGCGCTGTCAAACCGTAGGAGTCCGGAATGTTTTCTTGCAGGGAGAAGTCACCGGAAGGACCTTCCATCCCAAAGCCCTGGGCAAAAACACGCTCTGCATTCAGAATCTGAGCATTGGCAAACGGAGATATATCGTGAATGCCGGGAAGGCCTTCCACCTCACAGCCCAGCGAAATACGCCCACATTCGTCAAGTTGAAAATGCAGCTGAATGATGCCGTTGACAAGGTGGTAAAGAATACTGTCTGTTTCGGTCTGAATCCCGACGGGGTGAAGAGATTTCCCTTCAATTGCCGGATAGCAACCCAAAAGCTGAATGCAGCGACCAGCTATATCAAAGCTGCCGTCTTTATGAATGGTGTAATCCATGCTGCTTCAGCCTCCTTAAAGCCTTTTCGTTTCTGCTCCTATTATATCGGATACAGACCGGATTTGTACATGGCATTCCACAACAAAAAGGTGGCATTTTCTAACATTATGTGGTAACATGGAAACATGATTGAATTTTATGAAACAAGCTATGATATGGCGAGCAAGCTAAATGCCGATCTGGAGCCGATTCTTTTCGGGCATGAGGATTGCAGGCCTTCGCACGCTTATGGGCCGACGATCCGGGGCTATCATCTTTTCCATTTCATTACTCGCGGCTGCGGAATCGTCGAGATTGGCGGGTGTACTTTTTCACTCGGAGCGGGGGATGCATTCCTGATCCCGGCCGAGACGGCAGCTTATTATGAAGCCTCCCGGGAAACTCCCTGGTCGTATTACTGGATGGGAATCACGGGGCTTCGAGCTTCTCAGTATGTTCGGCAGATTCTGGATCTTTCGCCGGAGCGATATATTTTGCGCGGTCTCGATGTGCAGAAAATTGCCGGGCCGATTGAGAGGGTGTCCTGTTTGTCCGGCACAAACGCTGCCAATTATTTTATGGCGCGGTTGGCCATGGATGAGGTTTTCTTCTGTCTGGCCTCAGAACTGCCCGGAATGTGCAGTGCCAGATATACACCATCACTTGCCGCACGAGCGAGGGCATATCTTGAGGCGAGATATACTGAAAAGCTTCCAATCAGCGAGGTGGCGGATCACTTCGGAGTACATCCGAATCATCTGTCACGATCGTTTCAGAATGAATATCAGTGCTCACCTAAGCAGTTTTTGATGGAGTTGAAGCTCGAAAAGTCACGGCAGATGCTTACCGAGACAGATACACCGATAACACTTATTGCTTCCCTGCTTGGCTTTGATGACCAGCATGCCTTTTCACGCAGTTTTAAAAAGCATTATGGCATTTCACCATCCACCTGTCGGAACCGCACAGGCTCGTGAGAATCCTGTTTCAATTCCGGCAATTTCATTCGGATGACGTCGTGTTTCCCGACGCCATCCTTTTTTAAACCTGCTCCCGCCTCAGCCGGTTCAGCAGCGTCTTCCCGTCGTAGTGCGTGAACATCAGATAGTCCTCGGAGAGAAAGAATGCTTCCGCATCCTCCAGCAGGGCTTTTGCCTCCGTATCTTCCGTGTTCTCCTGCAGGCGCTGCAGGGCTTCCTGCCGGTCTATCTTTGCCTGGATGATCACAGCATTGGCAAGCCGTAGCCAGACATCGTCCTCACCGTCCCAGTTGAAATCCTCCCGGATTATGGTTGCCGGTTCGTTCCCTTCCTTCCGCTTATACTGACTCTGAATAGGAATCTCCGCCGGCTCCGGAGGATTCACGACGCTGGTAAAAAACAGTGCGCCCCAGGCATCTCTATGGTTTGAGAAGATGGCTGCCATCCGCGTCTGCCCCTCCCTCAACCATTCTGATCTCCGGCAGAGCTGCTCTCACTACCTCCGGCAGAGCGTGCTGCTCGTTCTCCTGCTTCACGGCAGCGCGATAGGCACGCATGAAGTTGGAAGCTACTACGCTCTCCACCTCATCCGCCTCCATCATGGCCCAGGCTCTGAGCTGTTCCGCGCGACCGACCACTCTCCGGATTTCCGGAGGCAGCTTTTCAAATTCCCGACGATATCCGTAGGTGCCGTTCCTTGCCGCCCTGCTCACCAGTGCCCAGGCCTCTGCCTCACTGAGCTGATGCGGGGCGGTCAGCTTAGCGATCTGCTCCTTCACGGCACCGATGGTGGGCGGAAACCCTTCCGTCTGTGTGGCAATAAGCGCGTGAACCGCCGCTTTTACCAGCCTGACGTCATATTCCGCAAACTGCACCTGCCACAGGTTGACCGCCGCCATCAGGTCTGCCTTCGGCAGATCCCGGTAGAAGTTGGGATAAGC
>JAGCAN010000063.1 GCA_017652685.1 Oscillospiraceae bacterium | reverse complement strand
TGTGCCTTGGCAGTATCTACGCATGGAGTGTGTTTGCCTTACCTATGGCAAAGCACCTGAGTATCATTACAGGCGAAACGCTAACCTCTGGAGATCTTGCTATTGTCTACACCATTGCAAACGCTGTGGGCCCGATCACCATGATTTCCGGAGGCTGGTTTAATGACAGATTTGGACCCGGAAAAGTGATTCTGGTCGGAGGTATTCTGTTTGCCGGCGGGATGATATTATCCGGTTTCGCTACTAATCTGCCGTTCCTCATTATTGCTTATGGAATTATTGGCGGGCTTGGTCTCGGCATGGCATACGGCTGTACCATTTCAAGCTGTGTAAAATTTTTTCCCGATAAGCGCGGGCTAATTGGTGGTATAACAACAGCAGTATATGGCTTCAGTTCTGTGCTGATCCCGCCTCTTGTTACGCTTATTGTCAGCGCATTTGATATAAAAACGGCATTTTGTGGTATAGGTGCGGTATTTCTTGTGGTGATCTGCTTCTGTTCTTTTCTTGTTACAAAATGCCCGGATAATTATATTCCGGCAGGTTGGACGCCTCCTCTTTTTAAATCAGACAGCAAACATAACTCTGAGAAGGATTGGAAGGGGATGCTTGCTACACCGATTTTTTATGTAATGATCGTGCTTCTCACTTGTGGTGCTTTCTGTGGCATGATGATTATATCCCAGGCTTCCGCGGTTGCACAGAATATGGTTGGTATGACCGCAATGGCGGCAAGCACGGCTGTTTCGGTTCTGGCAGCATGTAATGCATTTGGAAGAATACTTGCAGGATCGTTGTCCGATAAAATCGGCCGCATCAATACTTTGATGGCAAGTTGCATCATCTCAGTCGTCGGTCTCATGCTCCTGTATATCACCAAAGTTGGGGGATATTTGACATTTTACATCGGTATTTCCCTGGCAGGTCTCTGTTTTGGCGCATTTATGGGTGTTTTTCCGGGGTTCACAGCAGACCAGTTCGGTGTGAAGAATAACAGCGTTAACTATGGAATCATGTTTATCGGCTTTGCTGCAGCAGGCTTTTTCGGGCCAACCATTATGAGAAACGTTTATGCGAGAAGCGGAGTATACCAGCCTGCATTTTTGATTGCATGTGGCCTGAATATAGCAGGTATTGTACTTACTGTTGTTTATCGATTTATGAACGGGAAGAATACGGTTGCTTCAGAATAAAACTTTTGTTATAATCGGGCATCGAAATCCATAGTCACTCAACGGCCTTGGAACAATAGTTTTTGATTAAGAAAAACATGCAGTGAAAGAGGCATTATCATGGATAATTACAGACCAAGAACAAGCGAAGATGCTATCTCTGTTGCAAAGCAGATCATTTGGGAAAAATTTGGAATAAGCTTTTCAACCGTGGAAAACGGAACCGCTTGCGGAGAGCTTATCCTGAATCCGCGATATTTGAATTTTTACGGTGTTCCATTTGGCGGAGTTCTCTTTAATCTTGCAGACAATACTGCAGGTATGGCTTTTTTAAGTGCGGGAGGCAATGGCGTTACCGTGAGCGGAAATGTAAACTATCTTCGCGGGGCAGATCCTGATGTGCGAAAGCTTGTTTGTCATGCTATTGTCAAAAAGACAGGCCGCAGGCTGTTTTTTATCGATGCGGAAGTATCAGATGAGTTCGGAAATGTCCTTTCGGAATACAATTTTATTTTTACCAACATTGCAGAAGAAGCCTGAAAACAAACACCACCATGCCGATTATTGAAAACGACATGGTGGATTTGTTATTATGGCAGGAGAAAACTTTCTCGTATAATCAGCTCCGGAGGAATCTCAATGTGAACAGGAGCCAGATCGTGAGTGCTTAGCTTTTCCTCTAGCAAGTCAATCACGGAAGCACCGATGACACCGGTTGGCATCTTGATGACACTGAGAGCAGGGGTAGAGTGCGTTGTCAGTTCAGAACCGGTAACATCTATACTCAATAACTCCAATTCCTCAGGAACCCGGACTCCGCGTTCGTGAAAGGCTTTCAGCGCACCGAAAGCAATAGCGTCGTAATCGCAAAAGACAGCCTGAGCAGAACATCCGCTGCAGCAGAATGCTTCTGCCATTCTGTATCCACCCTCAGCGGTACTGTCATCCTGAAAGATATGGCTTTTTTCTATCGCAATACCCATCTGACTGCAGGATGACAGAAAGGCTTCTGTTCTTCGGTGGGTGGCTATAAACTGCTTCCCGGAAGAAAACACTGCAAGCTTCTTATAGCCTTTCCCCAGAAATTGCTGTGCAGCCAGTTGCCCGATTGCATCGTTGTCTACATTTACTGTTGAAAAAACGGAAGAAGTACGATTAACAAGAACAACCGGTATCATCAGCGGAAGTGATTCCAGATATAGAAGATCCTTACGAGAGCATGCACCCACAATAACGGCATTGTAGGTGTTCTTCAGGAGTGAGCCGGCATATTTCTCCAAGGCATCGTTTTCATAAGCCTGCACAACAAGTTCGCAGTTAAAACCAGTTTCACGGATTCTTCTGGAATAGGCATTCAGGAAAGAAGCCAGAATAGAGAGACGAAAGTCAGCCGGCCAGAAAAAAGCTATTACCGCAGGTTCATCATCGCCTGCACGCAGCCGCCGGGCACTCAGATTGGGCTGATAACCCAGCTCTTTCATAGCTTGGTAGATTTTATCCTGCGTAGTTTTTGTAATACCACGCTGCTCCGCTTTTCCATTTAGAACGATTGAAACGGTTGTGGCGGAAACACCGACTTTCTCTGCGATATCTTTGACCGTTGCCATTTTCGTTTCCTCCGGAAAATTATAGTATTAGTATTATAAAAACGAAACATGCATTTGTCAAACGTTAAAACAGACAATAAAGTGATAAAACCGCTATAAAAATCTGAGCAGAATTGCTTTGGAAGTTAATGGTTTGCTCTGGAGAAGGGGCAGCGTTTCCCGATGCACTGGTTGTTCTGCGGGGAATAGCGGCAGATGACCTCGTGCTTCTCCATCTCAATTCCGAAATGTTCGTTTACAAAATCGACAGCGCAGAGGATGGAGAGGAAGGAATCCCGTTTGCAACATCTCGGCCCGCCGATTTCCCCTATCCTTGCAAGGGATCTGGAGGTCATCAGGTGGGACAGCGCAAACGGCTCATTACTCAGCGGTGTGGATTGGGAAAGGATGGATATGAACATACCTGAGCTGATCCCGGCTCCGCATGCACCCCAAAAGCCACAGCTTCCGCCGGGCACACACTTTCCGCGATTTATTATTTCCGCTAAAGCCTGACGGAGATCAAGATCTGCCCCCGCATTTTTTGCAGCAGTCAGTAATGCAGCCCCGACCATGACGTGATGCTCCGGGCCATGCATATGGCAGAACGGCAGATCCATCATCTTTTCAAGAATGGAGACAGGGTCTTTTGATGTCTCCTGAAGGCATACGCCTATAATACTGTCCAGCCCTTGCGTATGGCATTCATTGCACACATAATGGCCGTGGACACATCTTGTTTTACTGTTTTCTTTTTTATGGCAGATTTCGCACTCCATCAGGATGTCTGCTTCCAGGTATTCAAGCGGTGCTCCGCAGATTAAACATTCTTCTTTCACAGTCTGCTCCTTCCAGGATGACTCGGTATGTTGGACATGCAAGCATACTATAGCGAATCCGTATCGCTTTTTCAAGGGGATACTATTCTCCTGCAGAAAATCTGTTCCGGGCTTTACATCGAATCGGTGGGTGTGATAAAATAATAAAAACTGCCGGCTGAGAGGTGCTGAAATGACGCGTCAGGAAGTGATTTTTGAACAGAGGCTTCGCCTTGCGCTTACCATTGTTTATTTCTGCCTTGCAACGGCAAATATTATCCTGAAATTAAAAGAAAAGAAGGCAGCAGAACAAAAGCCGAATGCTGTTTCTCTCCCAGAGGAGGCAAACCCGCAAGGTGAGGAGATCATACAGAACGGGGAATAATTCGTTTCAGAAAAGCAATCTTACGATTTATCCCGTTGTGAAGGTTTTACAATAATTGATAAAAACGGATTGATTTCGGAAAGAAACCGCCATTGCTGTGATTGAAATTGAATCACGGCAATGGCGATTTTTATGTTTAGAGTAATAGTCAGCTTGCAGCAGTTTGAAAACAGCTTCTTTTTACCGCAATACTGAGCTCAGGAAACGAACGTTTTAAACCAATCGCATTCGTCACGGTTGCACTGGTGGGCTTCCGGTAAACGCATATTACAGTGAAAGACATGCCCGAGGACGTGCTCTTTATCCCCGTAATAACGGTATTCAACAGGTACACCGGCTGCACGCAGTGCTTCTGCCATGGGTGGAGCGGCTTCCGCGAGGAAGTCTCCTTCGCATGTCATCAGAAAAGTGGGAGGAAAAGCCGGTGAAAGATGCTCTATCACACTGATC
>JAGCAN010000062.1 GCA_017652685.1 Oscillospiraceae bacterium | reverse complement strand
TCACCGTTTTTGTTGATTTTTCCAAAACCCATGCAAAGCTTATCCGGGCAATTCGCCTCACTGACCCACGCCTCACCGTTTTCGATAACCAGGGTGTTGCTGCCTTCATTCAAAACGAAAGTCCCGTTCTGACTCAGGGGATAACGTGCAATTTCCGTGCCGTCTACAGTCACAACGGCGACAGCATCTGGTTCATTGCGTTGTTTATCTTTGAAGAGTAAGAAAAGAATGAGGGCAGTCAAAAGCAGAATACCGATCAGAATCAGATCCCGTTTATGGTTTTTCATATTGATTTCTTCCATAGAATATCCGTTGATTTAGCATAAACACATTCTACCATTTTCAGCTGAATCGGTCAATGGCAGCAGAAATCTTTCTGCGTTTTCACCTCAAGATAAAAGAGCAATGTTGACAATAAAATGGAGAACTGCTATACTTTTCTTGATTTGTTTCCACAGCAAAGGAGGGTGATCTGTGAAGCTCGGATTTTGGGAAATTCTTGTTGTGGTAATCGTCGCCCTGCTTGTGATCGGGCCGGATAAACTGCCATATTATGCAAAGAAGTTTGGCCTTGCCCTGAAGGAATTCCGTAAGGTTTCCGAAGATATGACGAAGGAAGTCCGGGAGAGCGTGATTGAGCCCCTGGAAGAAATTCAAAAGCCTTTGAAGGAAGCCATGGAGCCTCTGGAAGATCTGACAAAGGATATCAAAGAGAATATTACCGGGGTTGAAAAAGATTTGAAGAACATCGGAAAGCCTAAGAAAGAAGCAACCCCGAAAGCAAAGCAGACGGAAGAAAAGCCGGACGAAAAACAGGAAGAGGTTTCACAGCCGGCAGAAGCTGCAGCAGAAGAAACGACTGAACCGGAAGGATCTCCTGCAGTGGAAGAAGAACCTGCGGCAGAAATGCCTGCTCAGGCAGAAGAAAAAGAAGAAAAAACTGAAGAATCCAGTGAAAAGATCGAAGGAGGAGAAACAAAATGAGGATTGGTGTTCAGCAGCTTCTGATAGTTCTTGTCATAGTCATCATTATTTTTGGGCCCACACAGATTCCTAAGCTGACAAAAATGCTTGGCAAGAGTGTGAAAGGGTTCAAAGAAGGCATGGAAGAGGCGGAAGAAGAGGTAGCTGAGAAACCTGTAAAGAAAACCAAGAAAGCTGCCGTAAAAGCTGAATCCGACGAAGAGGATGAAGAATAAGCAGAAAAAGTCTAAAGCCTCCGCCGATGGAAGCATGAGCTTATCCGGGCACCTGAAAGAATTGCGCAATCGTGTTCTGATCTGCGTGATTGTTCTGGTGGCCGGTTTCTGCGCATGTCTGGGGTTTGCTCCGAAGCTTGTCACCTTATTTACAGATATGGGGCAGAATTTTGGCTATGTATTCGTTTATATTGCCCCTCAGGAACTGCTTATGGAGTATTTTTCCATGGCATTTGTCGGTAGCCTCGTAATCTGCTTTCCAGTTCTGGCCTATCATATTTATGCGTTCTGCAGCCCAGGCCTCAGCAGCAAGGAACGGAATTATTTCAAAGTTGGGCTTTTTGCCGGCACACTGTTTTTCCTGCTCGGTATTACATTTGCAAGGCTTGTCAGCATCCCGTTTATGCTCCGCTTCCTGATCTCTTTTACCGGGGAAGTGGATGTAAGCGCATCTATCAGTATTCAGGCCTATATCTCTTTTCTTCTGTCTGTTTTCCTGATTTTCGGCATTGTTTTTGAAATGCCTGTGATTACGGTTGTGCTGACAGCTCTCGGGGTTTTGAAAGCGGAATGGCTTGCTAAGGGCAGAAAAATCATGATTGTTGCAATCTTCTTTATTGCAGCCGTCATCACTCCGCCGGATGTCATTTCTCAGATTCTGATAGCATTTCCGATGCTTCTTCTGTATGAGGTCAGCATCCTGCTATGTAAGCTTGTAACCAAGCGGAAGAAAAAAACAGACGAAGACGATGAAGAAGAGGATGAATAGAACAAGACAGAATAAATGAAAAAGAATCGCAGACGAAAATCTGCGGTTCTTTTTTCTGCGCGGTTGACTTTAAAGCCGATTAGGTATATTCTGTTATTTGTAGGAAGTTCGGCAGAATGTACGAACAATCAGGAGATAGAGGTATTGATTCTTATGAAAAAAATGATTTTTACTCCCGGCAGAACAGAGCTTGCCGGTAACCACACCGATCATCAGAGAGGCCGCATTCTGGCAGCAGGTGTTGCTCTTGGGTTGACAGCAGTTTATGAAGCGAACGATTCAGATCTTGTCAATATCCATTCGGTAGGCTATGACCGCTTTGAGATAAAACTGAACCAGCTTGTCCCGATTCCGGCAGAATTCGGCACCAGTAAATCACTGGCACGCGGTATGCTTGCAACCTATCGGGAATGGGGGCTGGCTATCGGCGGATTCAATGCGGAAATCACCAGTACACTCCCCGCAGGTTCGGGCCTCAGCTCTTCGGCTGCATTCTCAGTCCTGATCGGCAAAATCCTCAATGAGCTGTTCAATGACGGAAAGGTTGATCCTGTTGTCGTTGCGCGTGCTGCAAGGGAAGCAGAGAACCGCTTTTTTGGAAAGCCCTGCGGTCTGATGGATCAGCTTGCCTGCTCTCTTGGCCACTGTGTATATGTTGATTTCAACACCAATGAAATTACCCCCATCACGGCTGACTTTAATGATATGGGGCTCACATTGTGTCTCACCAATACCGGCGGAAGCCATGCGGGGCTTGATTCTTCTTATGCGCGTATTCCTGCAGATATGGTGTATATAGCCAATCTGTTTGACAAGGGTGTTCTGGCCGATGTGGATCCGGCAGAATTCTATGCCAAAGGCTGGTCTCAGGAGGACAGGCCTGTACGTCGTGCTATGCACTTTTTCGGAGAGAATGAAAGAGTCCCAAAGATGCGGGATGCACTCATTGCGGGAGACGGCGAAACCTATATGAAGCTCATGAATGAATCCGGCAGGTCTTCTGAACAGCTTCTCAATAATATTGTTACAAGTGCAACCGGTGATACAAAACTTGCAGAGGGGCTTGAGCTTAGCCGTACGCTCCTGGAAGGTAAAGGAGCATGGCGGGTGCATGGCGGTGGATTCGCCGGTTGTGTCCAGGCACTGATGCCTACAGATTATTTCCCCACGTACAAGGAAGAAATGGAAAAAGTGTTCGGAGAAGGCACCTGCACAGAGATTAAACTTGCCTGACGAAAGGAATCATGATGGAAAGCGTCAAAGAGAAATTTCTGCGTTACGTTACAGTTGATACACAGTCCGCGGAATCGGAAAACGTACCAAGTACGGAAAAACAGTTTGTTCTTGCCCGTATGCTGCGGGATGAACTGCAGGCAATGGGTGCGAAAGATGTAAAAATGGACGAGGTGCATGCCTATGTCTATGGCTATGTACCGGCAACTGTTCAGCAGGACATCCCGACCCTTGGTTTTATTGCCCATATGGATACTTCACCGGCCCTTTCCGATGAGAATGTGAAGCCGCACTGTATTGCGAACTATGACGGAAAGGATATCTGTCTGAATGAAGACCTGCAGATTTTTATGCGGGTAAAGGATTTCCCGGAGCTTCCCGGTTATGCCGGAAAGGAATTGATCGTGACGGATGGTACTACGCTTCTCGGCGCGGATGACAAAGCGGGCGTGGCAGAAATTATGTGCATGGCGGAGTATCTTCTGAATCATCCGGAGATTCCGCATGGCAGAATCGGGATCGCATTTACACCGGACGAGGAGGTCGGCCGCGGCGTTGATTTCTTTGACATTCCGGGATTCGGCGCTGCAGGCGCGTACACCGTAGACGGGGGAGCGCTTGGGGGGATCGAGTATGAAACTTTCAATGCTGCCTCTGCGAGAGTACAGATCAACGGAAGAAGCATTCACCCGGGAAGTGCCAAAAACAAGATGCGCAATGCCCTCAGAATTGCTTTCGAGCTGGACGGGCTGCTCCCCGAAGCAGAGCGCCCGGAGCATACCGAAGGCTACGAGGGGTTCTATCATCTGGATGCAATGCATGGTACGGTAGAATCTGCAGTGATGGATTATATCATCAGAGATCATGACAGGGCAAAATTTGAGGCCAGGAAAGAGTTCTTTGCTTCCTGCTGTGCATTTCTGAATACCAAATACGGCGAAGATACTGCAATACCTGTCATAAAAGACACCTATTATAATCTGAAAGATGCTCTCACCGAACATATGGATCTGGTAGACCGGGCATGCGATGCTATGCGTGCTATCGGGGTTGAGCCGGTGATTTCTCCGGTCAGAGGCGGGACGGACGGCTGCCATCTCTCCTATTCCGGCCTCCCGTGCCCGAATCTCTTTACCGGCGGCCACAATTTCCATGGGAAATATGAGTATATTGTCGTCGAATCCATGGAAAAGGCAGTTGAGCTGTTGATTACGCTTGCAAAATGCTAAATCCGGGTTTCCTTTAGGATTTCTTTAAGTGCCAGTTTTGCGGAGGGTTCCTGCAAAAATGGCACTTATTTTGCAGAACTTATGGACAAAGGTGGCATTTATGGGTATACTCATTTTAAATGAGTATAAATAACAATACGGAGGAAAACATGAACCAGACCCTGAGAGAGTATCTGGCAAAAAGAGATTATGCGAAGATTGCGCAGGACTGCATCGTGTGGATTCGGGATTGGTTTGAAGAAAACGGCCCGGTATCCCCTGCAGTGATCGGTATTTCCGGTGGGAAGGACTCAACAACCGTTGCTGCTCTCTGCGTAAAGGCACTTGGAAAAGACAGAGTATTCGGCGTTCTGATGCCGGACGGTGTGCAGAAGGATATTGATGTCTCACGCCGTGTGGTGGAGTATCTCGGCATCAGAAATGCTGTAATTGATATTCATAACAGTGTCAAAGCTGTGAAAGATTCAATAGCGTATGGGATGGAAAACCCTGCATTTAATACGCAGGTTCTGATGAATATTCCGCCCCGGATCCGGATGACGACACTTTATGCGGTCTCTCAGACGATGAACGGAAGGGTGTCCAACAACTGCAACCGCTCTGAAAACTATGTAGGCTACTCAACCATTTTCGGGGATGCTGCCGGCGACTTTTCTCCTCTTGCAAACCTGACAGTGGCAGAAATCAGAGAGATCGGAAAAGCGCTTGGTATCCCACGGGAATTCGTGGAAAAAGTTCCTGCCGACGGGTTGTCGGATAGAACAGACGAGGATGCATTCGGCTTTACCTATGAGCAGCTTGATACTCTGATTCTGACCGGATTCTGTGAAAATCAGGAAATCCGGGAGAAAATAGAGAAGCGCCATACGGCAAATCTGTTCAAGCTGCGCTCCATGCCGGAATTCAAGTTGTAAAGCTGAAGGAGAATATCTTTATGAAAAAACAGCACGAGACCAGAAATCTGTCCATGGTAATGGACTTTTACGAAATGACCATGGCGAATGGGTATTTTGCCGCCAGGGATACCGACACACTTGCTGTATTTGATGTTTTTTACCGGAAAAATCCGGATAACGCCGGCTTTGCTATTTTTGCCGGGCTGGAACAGATCATAGACTATATAAACAATCTCCATTTTGAGGAGGAGGATATTGCTTATCTGCGTGAGCAGAATCTCTTTTCGGAGGAATTCCCGGACTATCTCCGGGATTATCGCTTCCATGGAGATATCTACGCCATGCCGGAAGGCACCGTCATCTATCCTTATGAGCCTCTGATTACGGTTGTTGCACCACTCCTGGATGCTCAGCTGATTGAAACGGCACTCCTTCTGGAAGTAAACCACCAGTCTCTTATTGCTACAAAAGCCAACAGAATTGTCCGTGCAGCCAAGGGGAGAATCGTCTCGGATTTTGGTGCACGGCGTGCACACAATGTGGATGCTGCGGTCTACGGTGCCCGTGCCGCCTACATCGGCGGGGTCGCCGGCACGGCAACAGTGTTTGCCGGCGAGCTTTTTGATATTCCAATTTCCGGAACAATGGCTCACAGTTGGGTCATGTTCTGTGATAGTGAGTATGATTCATTTAAGAAGTACGCAGAAACCTATCCGGACAGCACGGTCCTTCTTGTTGATACCTATGATGTTCTGAAAAGCGGTATTCCGAATGCAATCAGAGTTGCAAAGGAAGTGCTGGAGCCGATGGGAAAGCGACTGAAAGGAGTGCGAATTGACTCCGGAGACCTTGCCTATCTTTCCAAAGAATCGAGAAAAATGCTCGATGAAGCAGGTCTGGAAGACTGTATTATTGTCGCCTCCAACGGTCTTGACGAATATACCATTCGTTCCCTCATTCATCAGGGTGCCGAAATTAACAGCTTCGGAGTAGGGGAAAGGCTGATCACTTCTGCTTCCAATCCGGTATTCGGTGCTGTTTATAAACTCTCTGCCATCAAAAAAGACGGAAAGTTCATCCCCAAAATCAAAGTTTCCGAGACAGCGGAAAAGATTACGGATCCCGGCCTGAAAAAGATCTACCGTGTTTACAATGAAGAGGGCAAAGCTATTGCGGATTATCTGGCCCGCGCTGACGAAACAATTGATGCCTCCAAACCGGTTCGTTATATTGATCCGCAGAAATACTGGAAAGAAAGAAGCTTTGAGAACTGCACGTTTAAGAATCTCCAGGTGAAAGTTTTTGAAGATGGAAAACAGGTTTACCAGTGCCCGTCGGTGGAAGAAATCCGGCGCTATGTACAGCATCAGCTGAAGAATGAAATCTGGGAGGAAGAGCAGCGGTTTGAGAACCCGCACGGGCATTATTATGATATGAGCCCGGCCATGTATGAGCTGAAGATGAATCTCCTTTACACTCTGGGAAAAGCCAAATGAGAATTGCTGTTTATGGCGGGAGCTTCAACCCTCCCCATGAAGGGCATGTTCGGTGTGCACAGGCTGTGGCGGATTTCCTCCGTCCGGATCTTTTCCTGATTATCCCGGATTATGTGCCTCCGCACAAGGATCTTGCGAATAACAGCCCACCTCCGGAAGCACGTCTTGAACTGTGCAGAATCGCTTTTCGATCTGTATCTTCTGCCTGTGTAAGCGATCTGGAATTTCAGCGTGTAGGCAGGAGCTATACCGCTGATACGATACAGGATCTCAGGCTGAAGTATCCCGAAGATGAGCTTTTTCTTGTGATCGGTTCGGACATGCTTTTCTCTTTTGCCGAATGGCACAAATACCGGTAGATCCTTTCCCAGTGTACGCTGGCTGTGGCATCCAGGCAGGAGGATGAATCGGAATCGCTTGCTCTGGCTGTTCAGCGCCTTAGGGATGATGACAGAGCAAGAATCCTTTTTCTTTCCTATGAGCCATACCCGGCAAGTTCCACTGAAATCCGAAAAGCCCTCGCAGAGGGAATG